>CAIUGQ010000672.1 GCA_903898725.1 uncultured Burkholderiales bacterium
ATGCCTGCGGCCGCCACGATGCTCGCCGAGTCCGGCCTGTCGACCTCGCAGGTCGCCGGCACCGGCCGCGACGGCCGCGTGACCAAGGGTGACGTGATCGCCGCAGTCGCTGCCGGCACGACCGCGCCGGCCGCGCCCGCCGCAGCACCGGCCGCGGCACCCGCGCGCCCGATCCCGACGGGTGCGCCGTCGTCGAGTCTGCCGCCGGTGCAGGCTCCGATCGACCCGAACAAGCTCATCGAAGGGCGTCCCGAGCAGCGTGTGGCGATGTCGCGGCTGCGCCAGCGCGTCGCCGAGCGGCTGCTGCAGTCGCAGGCCACCAACGCGATCCTGACGACCTTCAACGAGGTCAACATGCAGCCGGTCATGGACCTTCGCAAGAAGTACCAGGACCGCTTCGAGAAGGAGCACGGCGCGCGCCTGGGCTTCATGAGCTTCTTCGTGAAGGCCGCCGTCCACGCGCTCAAGAAGTACCCGGTGGTCAACGCCTCGATCGACGGCACCGACATCGTCTACCCCGGCTTCTTCGACATCGGCGTCGCCGTCGGTTCGCCCCGCGGCCTGGTGGTGCCGGTGGTCCGCAACGCCGACCAGATGAACTTCGCGCAGATCGAGAAGCAGATCGGCGAGTACGGCAAGAAGGCGCAGGACGGCAAGCTCGGGCTCGAGGAGCTCACCGGCGGGACGTTCTCGATCTCGAACGGCGGCGTGTTCGGCTCGATGCTGTCGACGCCGATCATCAACCCGCCGCAGTCGGCGATCCTGGGCGTGCACGCGACCAAGGACCGGGCGGTGGTCGAGAACGGGCAGGTCGTGGTGCGCCCCATCAACTACCTGGCGCTGTCGTACGACCACCGGATCATCGACGGCCGCGAGGCGGTGCTGTTCCTGGTCTCGATCAAGGAGGCGCTCGAGGATCCGGCGCGCCTGCTGCTGGACCTCTGAGGACACGACGATGGCGAGCGAACGGTACGACGTCGTCGTGATCGGAGCCGGCCCTGCCGGCTACATCGCGGCGATCCGCGCGGCGCAGCTGGGCATGAAGGTCGCCTGCGCCGAGAAGTGGACGAATCCGAAGGGCGAGCTGGCGCTGGGCGGCACCTGCCTGAACGTCGGCTGCATCCCCTCCAAGGCGTTGCTCGCCTCGAGCGAGAAGTACGAGGAAGCCGCGCACCACCTCGGCGACCACGGCATCGAGGTGTCGGGCGCGAAGATCGACCTCGCGAAGATGCTGGCCCGCAAGGACGGCATCGTCACCAAGATGACCAAGGGGATCGAGTTCCTGTTCCGCAAGAACAAGATCACCTGGCTCAAGGGACATGCGCGCTTCACCGGCGAGAACGACGGGCTGGTCGCCATCGAGGTGAAGACCGCCGACGGCGTTCAGCTGGTCGATGCCAAGCACGTGATCATCGCGACCGGATCCCGGGCGCGCCACCTGCCGAGCATCCCGGTCGACAACGAGATCGTCTGCGACAACGAGGGCGCGCTCGCGCTGTCCTCGATCCCGAAGAAGCTCGCGGTCATCGGTGCGGGCGTGATCGGGCTGGAACTCGGCTCGGTGTGGCGCAGGCTCGGGGCCGAGGTCGTCGTGCTCGAGGCGCTTCCCGGATTCCTGGCGGCCTGTGACGAGTCGGTCTCCAAGGAGGCCTGGAAGGTCTTCACGAAGCAGGGGCTGAAGATCCACCTCGGCGTGAAGATCGGCGAGGTCAAGGTGGCGAAGAAGGGCGTCTCGATCGCCTGGACCGACGCGCAGGGCGCGGCGCAGGTGCTCGACGCCGATCGGCTGATCGTGTCGGTCGGGCGTGTGCCGAACACCGAAGGGCTGAACCTCGAGGCGATCAACCTGGCGGTCGACGAGCGCGGATTCATCCCGGTCGACGGCCATTGCGCGACCAAGATGCCGAACGTCTACGCGGTCGGCGACGTCGTGCGCGGACCGATGCTCGCGCACAAGGGCGAGGACGAGGGGGTGATGGTCGCGGAACTGATCGCGGGCCAGAAGCCTCACATCGACTACAACACCATCCCGTGGGTGATCTACACCTCGCCCGAGATCGCCTGGGTCGGCCAGACCGAGCAGCAGCTCAAGGCCGAGGGCCGTGCCTACAAGGCAGGCCAGTTCCCCTTCATGGCCAACGGCAGGGCGCTGGGCATGAACGCGGCCGAGGGCTTCGTGAAGGTGCTGGCCGATGCGGTCACCGACGAGGTGCTCGGCGTGCACATCGTGGGACACGGGGCCTCGGACCTGATCTCGGAGGCGGCGGTGGCGATGGAGTTCAAGGCGTCGAGCGAGGACATCGCCCGCGTCTGCCATCCGCATCCGTCGATGTCCGAAGTGATGCGCGAGGCGGCGCTCGCCGTCGACAAGCGCGCGCTCAACATGTGATGCGCGCCGGCCCTGCCGGACGGCCTCGTGCCGTCCGGACCCTCCGGGCCGGCCTTCCTGCATGAACGTCCTCGAACGCTACACCGAGCAGCTCGCGCAGCGCGGCTACGCTCAGGACCCTGCGCAGCGCGCGGCGGTCGACCGTCTGCAGTCGATCTACGACGAGTGGGTCGCCTACAAGGCGAGGCGCTCGAACCGCCTGAAGAAGCTCATCCACCACCCGGCCGTGCCGCGTGGCGTGTGGATGTGGGGCGGCGTCGGACGCGGCAAGAGCTTCCTGATGGACGTGTTCTACGAGACCGTCCCGCTCGTGCGCAAGACACGGGTGCACTTCCACGAGTTCATGCGGGCGGTGCATCGGGAGCTGCGCGAGATCAAGCAGGAGGCCGATCCGCTCGACGAGGTGGCGCGGCGCATCGCTCGCCGCTACCGGCTGATCTGCTTCGACGAGTTCCACGTCTCGGACATCGCCGACGCGATGATCCTGGAGCGGCTGCTGCACGGGCTGTTCGAGCATGGCGTGGCCTTCGTCATGACCTCGAACTACCGGCCCGACGACCTGTATCCGGATGGCCTGCATCGCGAGAGCATCCTGCCGGCGATCGCGCTCCTCAAGGCGCACCTCGACGTGGTCAACGTCGATGCCGGGGTCGACTACCGTCGCCAGACGATGGCGCAGGTCCCGGCGTATCTGGTGCCGTCCGGTCCGGAGGCCGACGCCCGGCTGGCCGCCGCGTTCGCCCAGGTCGCCGAGGTGGCCGACGAGGATCCCAGGCTGCGGATCGAGAACCGCGACATCGTCGCGAAGCGTCGGGCAGGCGGCGTGGTCTGGTTCGACTTCGCCACCCTGTGCGGCGGCCCGCGCTCGCAGCTCGACTACCTCGAGATCGCGACGCGATTCCACACCGTGATCCTCTCCGACGTGCCGGCGATGAACGCCGCGATGTCGTCGGAGGCGCGGCGCTTCACCTGGATGGTCGACGTCTTCTACGACCAGAAGGTCAAGCTGCTGGTCTCCGCCGAGTGCGCCGCGGAGCAGCTCTACACCACCGGCGCGATGGCGCACGAGTTCGTGCGGACCGCGAGCCGGCTGGTCGAGATGCAGTCGCGCGAGTACCTCGAGGCGCCGCGCCGCGGCGTGGCCGAGAAGCTCGTCTGAGGCGGTCGGCGGGCCGCGAGGGCGGCTGTGCCACAATCGGCCGCGACGGAGGACGCCTCGTGGGATCGAACCCGGACGACGACCGCCTCGAGCCGTTCAGCGCGGCACTCGGCCCCGCGCTCGCGCGGCTGACGCGCGGACTGGTCGGGCGCGACGAACAGGCACGCTGCCTGCTGCTGGCAGCGCTGTGCGGCGAGCATGTGCTGCTGATCGGGCCGCCCGGCACGGCCAAGAGCGAACTCGCCCGGCGTCTGCGCGACCTGTCGGGCGGGCGGTACTTCGAGCGCCTCCTGACCCGGTTCACCGTGCCCGAAGAGCTCTTCGGTCCGCTGTCGCTGGCGGCGCTCGACGAGGGACGCTACCTGCGCGAGATCGACGGCTACCTGCCGACGGCCACGGTCGCCTTCCTCGACGAGGTGTTCAAGGCGAACTCGGCGATCCTCAACGCGCTGCTGACGCTGCTCAACGAGCGGGCCTTCGACCAGGGCGCCGATCGGATCGCCGTTCCGCTGGCGACGCTGGTCGCCGCCAGCAACGAAGTGCCGGGTGACGATTCGCTGCGCGCCTTCCTCGACCGTTTCCTGTTCCGCTGCTCGGTCGATCCGGTGACCGATGCACGGTTCGAGGCGCTGCTGCGCAGTGCGGACCGCCCCGCGTCCCTGGACGAGACCGGCTCGGTGGACAGCCTCGATGTCGGGG
>CAIUGQ010000673.1 GCA_903898725.1 uncultured Burkholderiales bacterium
CCGCCGCCCCCGCCGCAAAGCCCTGACGCGGGGCACGGACCATGGGGTTCTTCGTCGACCGTCCGGTCTTCGCGACCGTCATCGCGATCATCATCTCGCTGCTGGGCGTGCTGGGCGGCACGCAGCTCGCCGTCGAGCAGTATCCGACCGTGGCACCGCCGCAGGTGCAGATCACGGCCGTCTACCCGGGCGCGAGCCCCGAGACGCTGGAGACCACCGTCGCCGCGCCCCTCGAGCGCGAGATGAACGGCATCCCCGGGCTGCTCTACATGCAGTCCACCTCGTCGGCCAGCGGCCTGATGCAGCTTCAGGTCTTCTTCGAGCCGGGCACGGACCTGAACCTCGCCGCGGTCGAGGTCAGCAACCGCTCCAAGCGCGTCGAGCCGCTGCTGCCGCAGGAGGTGCTGCGCCAGGGCCTGCGCGTGGACAAGACCAACCCGCAGATCCTGCAGGTGGTGGTGCTGCAGTCGGAGGACCCGCGCTTCGACGCGACCTACATCGCCAACCTCGCCAACAGCCAGATCGTCAATGAACTCAAGCGCCTGCCCGGCGCCGGTGACGTCACGCTGTTCGCCGCGCCCTATGCGATGCGGCTGTGGGTGGACCCGGACCGGCTCGCCAAGTACCGGCTGAGCGTCAACGACGTGATCAACGCGGTCCGCGAGCAGAACCAGAACTTCCCGGTGGGCGAGATCGGCCAGGCGCCGGCCGACCGCGGCCAGACGCTGACCTTCCCGGTGCAGACCGCGGGCAGCCTGGTCGAGGTCGAGCAGTTCGCCGACATCGTGATCCGATCGCTGGCCGACGGCTCGGTGGTGCGGGTGCGCGACGTCGCGCGCGTGGAGCTCGGTGCCGACGACTATCAGTTCGAGTCGCGCCTGGACGGCAAGCCGGCGGTCGCGATGGGCGTGTACCTGCGCCCGGGCGCCAACGCGCTCGAGCTCGCCAAGGCGCTGCGCACGAAGATGGACGCGCTCTCCGCGAGCTTCCCGCCCGAGATCCGCTGGCAGGTGTCGTACGACACCACCAAGTTCGTGAACGCCTCGATCGAGCTGGTGCTGCACACCTTCGTCGAGGCCTTCCTGCTCGTGCTGGTGGTGGTCTACCTGTTCCTCGGCAGCCTGCGCGCGACGATCATCCCGCTGATCGCGATCCCGGTGTCCATCGTCGGCACGCTCGCGGGCCTGCTGGTCGCCGGCTTCTCGATCAACATGCTGACGCTGTTCGGCATGGTGCTGGCCATCGGCATCGTGGTCGACGATGCGATCGTGGTGGTCGAGGCGGTCGAGAAGATCATGCACGACGAGCACTGCGACGCGCGCGTCGCGGCGCGCAAGGCGATGCAGGGCATCGGCGGCGCGATCGTCGGCGTGACGGCGGTGATCTGCGCGGTGTTCGTGCCGATCGCCTTCCTGGGCGGCGTGACCGGCACGCTCTACAAGCAGTTCGCGATCACGATCACCATCTCGACGCTGCTGTCGGCGATCACGGCGCTCACGCTGACGCCGGCGCTGTGCGCGCTGATCCTCAAGCCCGGCATGACGAAGCTCAAGCCGATCCAGGTCTTCGACCGGCTCTTCAACCGGGTCACCGACGGCTACGCGAGCGCGGTCGGCGGCATCCTGTCGCACAAGCTGGTGTTCCTGGTGATCTACGGCCTGATGATCGGCGGCGTGGTGTACCTCTTCAAGGTCATCCCCGGCGGCTTCGTGCCCGAGGAGGACAAGGGCACGATCTACGTGGTGGTGGACGCCCCGGCGGGCGCCTCCGTCGAGCGCACGCGCGAGGCGCTGAAGAAGGCCGAGGCGATCCTCGCGAAGGAGGAGACCGTCCAGGAGTCGATCGCGATCGTCGGCTTCTCGATCTTCTACCGCTACGCGAACCAGGCCTTCGTGTTCGCCACGCTCAAGCCCTGGGACGAGCGCAAGGGCGAGGACCAGCACGTCTCGAAGGTGCTGCAGCGCCTGAACCGGCAGCTGCTCGCGATTCCCGAGGCGCGGGTCTTCGCGCTCAACGAGCCGCCGATCTCGGGCATGGGCTCGGTCGCCGGCTTCGACTACCGGCTGCTGTCGACCGACGGCGACCGCGCCAAGCTCGACGCGACGGTCGCCGAGGTCGTCGGTGCCGCGCAGCAGGACCCGGCGCTCTTCGCGGTGCGCAGCGTCGCGGCGCCCAACGTGCAGACGCTGTTCCTCGACATCGACCGCAACAAGGCCAAGGCGCTCGGCGTGCCGCTGTCGGACCTGTACGCGACGATCGGCAGCCTGCTCGGCTCGTCCTTCGTCAACCAGTTCACCGCGTTCGGCACCAGCCTGAAGGTCAAGCTGCAGGCCGAGCAGGCGTTCCGCGCCGATCCGGCCGCGCTGCAGCGCTTCCAGATCCGCAACGCCGAAGGCAACCTGGTGCCGCTGGCCGCGCTGATGAAGGCCGAGTGGCGCTCGGCACCGATCGCGCTCACGCGCTACAACGGCTATCCGTCGGTGCAGCTCAACGGCGCGCCCGCGCCCGGCCGCGCCTCGGGCGAGGCGCTGCTCGCGATGGAGGCCATCTCGGCCGAGAAGCTGCCCGAGGGCACGACCTTCGAGTGGTCGGGCCAGTCGCTGCAGGAGCGCGTGGCCGGTGGCCAGGCGACGGGCATCTTCGTGCTGTCGCTGATCTTCGTGTTCCTGTTCCTCGCGGCGCTCTACGAGAGCTTCAGCCTGCCGGTGGCGGTGTTCCTGATCGTGCCGATCGCCATCCTGGGGGCGCTGATCGCGCTGCTGCTGCGGCACAGCCCGAACGACGTGTTCTTCCAGGTGTCGCTGATCACGCTGGTGGGTCTGGCGGGCAAGAACGGCATCCTGATCGTCGAGTTCGCCAAGCAGCAGTACGAGGCTGGCATGAGCGCGCTCGACGCGGCGATCGACGCGGGCCGCCAGCGGCTGCGTCCGATCGTGATGACCTCGCTCGCCTTTATCCTCGGCGTGCTGCCGCTGGTCAAGGCCGACGGCGCGGGCGCCGCGACCCAGCACTCGGTGGGCACCGGCATCCTGGGCGGCATGCTGGCCGCGACGCTGGTGGGCGTGTTCTTCACGCCGCTGTTCTACTTCCTGGTCACGACCTGGATGGGGGGAAAGCGACCGCCGCCCGCCGCGAAGGCGGCGACCGGCGAGGTCGCCGCGCCGCACGACGGGGGGCACGCATGAGCCCGCGCCGTCGTCTCGTCGCGCCGGCACGCGCCGCCGCCCTCCTCGGTGCCACGCTGCTCGCCGCCTGCGCCGCG
>CAIUGQ010000674.1 GCA_903898725.1 uncultured Burkholderiales bacterium
CCGCGGGCGGTCACACCGATCTTCTTGCCCTTCAGGTCGCCCATGAACGCGGGCCAGCCCTTCGCGGCGTTCGGCGTGTCGACGTGGTTGCCGGCGATCAGGGTCAGCACGTTGGACGTGGCACCGCCCACGACCATTTTCATCTTCGCGCCACGCAGGAGCGCGCCGTTCATCACGTCGGCCGGGCCGAACGAGGCGTCGATGCTCTTGGCGAGCATCGCCTGGATGCCCAGCGGCGCTGCCGGGATCGTCTGGAGCTCGCACTTGATGCCGGCCTTCTCGCAGTAGCCCTTGGCGATCGCGACCTTGATCATCAGGTTGCCCAGGCCCGGATAGTCCTGGAACTTGACCGACTCGCCCTTGCCCTGGGCGGCCGCGGGAGCGGGGGCGGCCAGCAGGCCCAGGGTGGCGGCGAGGGCCGCGGCGGTCGACGCGAGGAACCGGTTCATGGAGTGTCTCCGTTGGGTCATTGATCGGCCGTCGTTCGTGCGACGGCTCGGGTGCGGGCCGGCCCGCGGAAAGCGAAGGTCAGTGGTCGAAGACGATCACGCTGCGGGCGATGCCGCCGCGCTTGAGCGCGTCGAAGCCGTCGTTGATGCGCTCGAGCGGGATGCGCGCCGAGACCATCTCGTCGAGCTTCAGGCGCCCCTGCAGGTAGAACTCGATCAGGCGCGGCATGTCGGTGCGGAAGCGGTTCGAGCCCATCAGCGAGCCCTGGATGCGGCGCTCGCGCAGGAAATCGAAGCCGTGCAGCTCGATCTTCGTGCCGATCGGGATCATGCCGACGATGGTCGCCGTGCCGCCCGCGCGCAGGCAGCCGAACGACTGCTCGGCGGTCTCCTTCAGGCCGATGCACTCGAACGCGTACTGCACGCCGCCGCCGGTGAGCGCCTGGATCTGCTTGACGGTGTCGCCGGCCGATGCGTCGACGATGTCGGTCGCGCCGAAGGCGCGCGCCAGATCGAACTTGAACGGGTCCCGATCGACCGCGATGATCCGCCCCGCCCCCGCGATCGAGGCGGCGTTGATCGCGGACAGGCCGATGCCGCCGGCGCCGAAGATCGCCACCGTCGAGCCGGGCTCCACGCGCGCGGTGTGCACCACCGCGCCATAGCCGGTGACCACGCCACAGCCGATCAGCGCGGCGAGGTCGAGCGGCATGTCCTCGCGGACCTTCACCAGCGCGTGCTCGTGCACCACCATCTGCTCGGCGAAGGCCGACAGGTTCAGGAACTGGTTCAGGTGCGCGCCCTTCCAGGCGAGGCGCTTCGCGACACCCGGCGCCATCTTGACCTCCGGGTCCTGGCAAATCGACATGCGGCCGCTCAGGCAGAACTCGCAGTGACCGCAGAAGACCGACAGGCAGCTGATGACACGGTCGCCGGGCTTGACGTAGGTGACGTCCTCGCCGACCGCCTCGACGATGCCGGCCGCCTCGTGGCCGAGCACCACCGGCACCGGCGTCGGGTACGAGCCCTCGATGAAGTGCAGGTCGCTGTGGCACAGGCCGGCCGCGGCGGTGCGCACCAGCACCTCGCGTCGCTTGGGCTTCTCGATGGCCACCTGCTCGATGGTCATCGGCTGGCGGGGCGCGTGCAGAACGGCCGCTTTCATCGTCGTCTCCTCGTCCAGGACGTCTGACCGCCTGCGTCGCGTGCGGGCTTGCGTCGAGTAATTCGCGTGAATTACAGTCGGATCGCCCCGGCGTGTCAATTGCCCGTCGGGGAAGACAACCACGCTGCAATGCACAAGAACTCGACGCGCACCGAGGACCCCGGCACCGCGCCCACCGCGACGGCGCTGCTCGATGTCGCGGAGCGCCTGTTCGCCCGCGACGGCATCACCGCCGTGTCGCTGCGCCAGATCGTCATCGCCGCCGGCCAGGGCAACCTGTCGGCGGCCCACTATCACTTCGGTTCGCGCGAGGGGCTGATCCGCGCGGTGGTCGAGCGACGCATGCGAACCATCGACGCGGTGCGCCACCGGCGACTCGATGCGCTCGAAGCCGCCGGCCGCACGCAGGCGGTGCATGCCATCGTCGGCGCCGCGGTCGAGACGCTGGCCGAGGTGGTGCGCGACACGCCCTGGGGCCCGGACTACGTCAGGGTGCTGGCGCAGGCGCTGTTCGATGCG
>CAIUGQ010000675.1 GCA_903898725.1 uncultured Burkholderiales bacterium
CCACCAGGCGGGGCACGAGGTCCTCGTCCCACTTGGCGTCGATCATCGGGCGGAGGTCGGACAGGTTCATCTCGGCAGGCTCCTTGCGGGTCGATCGATGATAGCGGCATTCGCGGGGCGCCCGGAAAGCCGGCCTCGGAACGCCAGGCCGGCGCACGGACCTGCCGCTCGGGCGCCGGCCCTATGCCGGCCCTATACTCGGCGCCGTCACGCCACCGACGATGAGCCCCCGCCGCCTACGCACCCCCCGCATCGCCCCCGGCCTCGCCCGGGCCGGCGCGCTGCTGCTCGGCGCGGCAGCGGTGATCGCGGCGGTCGCCTCGCTGCTCGGCTGGCCGCATCGCGAGCGCACGCCCCGTCCGGCGGTCGTGGCGAGCGCAGCCCTCCAGCCCGATGCGGGTGCCGAGCATCCGGCGCTGGCGCGGCTGCGCGCGCACTCGCGCGAGTTCGAGCCGACGCTGCTGAAGGTCGTCGACGGCGTGCACGTCGCGATCGGCGAAGGCCTCGCCAACTCGATCCTGATCGAGGGCACCGACGGCGCGGTCGTGGTCGACACGATGGAGAGCGCCGAGGCCGCCACCCGGGTGCTCGCGCTGTTCCGCACCGTCACCGCCAAGCCGGTGCGCACGCTCGTCTACACGCACTTCCATCCCGACCACACCTTCGGCGCGTCGGTCTTCGCCGAGGGACGCCCGGTCGAGGTGATCGCGCACCAGCGCACCGATGCCCTGCTCGACGAGGTGATGGACGTCGTCTCGCCAACCATCTATCCGCGCAGCATGCGCCAGTTCGGCACCCATCTGCCGGCCGAGGCGGTGCCGAACGCCGGCATCGGCCCGCGGCTGGACTACGTCGAGGGCCGCAACCGGATCGCGCTGCTGCGCCCGACGCGCACCTTCGCCGAGTCGCTCGACCTCGAGGTCGCGGGCGTGCGCATGCAGCTGCGTCATGCGCCGGGCGAGACAGAGGACCAGCTCTTCGTGTGGCTGCCCGACTCGCGCGTGCTGCTGCCGGCGGACAACCTGTACCGCTCGTTCCCGAACCTCTATGCGATCCGCGGCACGCCGTATCGCGACGTGCGCCGCTGGATCGCGAGCCTCGACGCGATGCGCGCGCTGCGCCCCGCCCACCTCGTGCCGAGCCACAGCCGCCCGATCTCGGGCGAGGCCGAGGTGATGCGGGTGCTGACCGACTACCGCGACGCGATCCAGTTCGTGCACGACCAGACCATCCGCTGGATGAACGCCGGCCTCGCGCCCGACGAGATCGTCGAGCGCGTGAAGCTGCCGCCGCACCTGGCCGCGAATCCCTGGCTCGCGCAGCACTACGGCCGTGTCGACTGGAGCGTGCGCTCGATCCACGCCGGACAGGTCGGCTGGTTCGACGGCGACGCGGCGCGGCTGTTCCCCGTCCCGCCGGAGGAGCGCGCCCGCCGGCTGCAGGCGCTCGCGGGCAGCGGCCGCACGCTGGCCCAGGAGGCCGAGCGCGCGCTGGCCGCCGGCGAGCTGCAGTGGGCCGCCGAGATGGCCGATGCCGCCCTGCGGCTCGCCCCGGGCGATGCCGGCCTGCGCGGCACCAAGGCGCGCGCGCTGACCGCGCTGGCCGGGCGCCAGGAGAGCGCGAACGCACGCAACTACCTGCTGACGGCGGCGGGCGAGCTGACCGGCGAGATCGCGATCGCGCGGCGCGACCCGTCGAAGCTGCCGCTCGAACAGCTGCACGCCTTCCCGATCGACGGCTTCATGCGCGGCCTGACGGTTCGGCTGCGGGCCGAGGAGGCGCTCGAGGTCGAGCGCACGATCGGCTTCGAATTCACCGACATCGGGCGGCACTGGACACTCGCGGTGCGCCGCGGTGTCGCCGAGGTCCGCGAGGGCCGGCCCGAGGCGGCCGACGCGCGGCTCGCGGTGTCGGCCGACCGCTGGAAGGAGATCGCCGCCGGACTGCGCGGACTGCCCGCGACGCTGGTCACCGGCGAGGCCCGGCTGGAGGGCTCGCCGGTGGCGCTGATCTCGACGCTGCGGCTGTTCCGCGATTGAGCGCCGCGGCGGGCATGCAGGCACCGGCGACCCGGCCGCGGCTCGCGCTGGCGGCGACCCTGTCGGTCCAGGCGATGGCCACCATCGCGATGACCGCCCCCTCGGTGCTGGCCCCGGTGGTCGCGCCGCTGCTCGACGTGCCGCCGCAGCGGGTCGGCTGGTTCGTCGGGCTGGCCTACTTCGCCGCGATGTTCTCCGGGCTCGTCGTCGGCCCGCACATCGGCCGCCTCGGCGCGATCCGGCTGAGCCGAGCCGCGCTGCTGGCGGGTGCGGCAGGGCTCGCGCTCGCCGCCCTGGGGGCCTCGACAGCGGCCTGGCTGCCGATGCTCGGGCTCGCGGCGATCGCCATCGGGACGGGCTACGGCGTGCCCAACCCGGCCGCCTCGATGGTGCTGGCCCAGCACGCGCCCCCCGCCCGGCGCGGCCTGTACTTCTCGATCAAGCAGACCGGCGTGCCAGTCGGCGTCGGCCTGGCCGGACTGGTGCTGCCGCCGCTGCTCGCCGTGATGCCGTGGACCTGGGCCCTGGCGGTGCTGGCGCTCGCGGCAGTGGCGCTCGCGGCGGCGCTGGGCCCGGCCGGCGTGCTCGAGCGCCGCCTGCCCGACACCCGGGTCGCCACCGCCTCGGCAGGGGCCGCACTGCGGGCGGCGATCGCGCCGCTCGGGCGGGTGTGGCGCGAGCCGGCCCTCCGGCGGCTGGGCGTGGCCTCGCTGGCGTTCTCGATGACCCAGCTGTGCTTCGTGACCTTCCTAGTCTCGACGCTCAAGCTCGAGCACGGCCTGGGCCTGGCCGCCGCGGCGGGCGTGCTGTCGATCTCGCAGGTGCTGAGCGTCGCCTGTCGGGTGCTGTGGGGTCAGGTCGCCGACCGCTGGGTCGCGCCGCTGCGCCTGCTCGCGGTGCTCGGACTCACGATGGCGGGCTCGGCCACGCTGCTCGGCCTGCTGCCCGCCGATGCGCCGCGCTGGTCGCTGATGGCCGCCGCGCTGGCCTGCGCGGCGACCTCGATGGCCTGGAACGGGGTGTACTTCGCCGAGCTCGCCCACCGCGTGCGGGCCGAGGAGCTGGGTTCGGTCACCGGCGGCACGCAGTTCCTGACCTTCTGCGGCGCGATGGCCGGCCCGGTCGGCTTCGCATCGCTGGTCGGGGTGACCGGCAGCCACGGCGCGACCTATGTCGTGATGGCGATCGCGCCGCTGGTGGTCGGCATCTGGCTCTGGGTCGCGTCGCGCGAGGCCTGAGCCCGGGTGCGGCGATCGCGGCTGCAGGCCGCGGGCGGCCCCGCCTCGGGCGGCGCCGCGATCAGCCCAGCGAGAACCGCTGCCAGCGCCCTGAGCGCCAGCGCCAGGCGAGGGTCAGGCCGAGCAGCCCGACGTAGACGACCGCGGCGATCCAGCCCCCAACCGCCCCCCAGCCCGCGCCGGGCGCCCCGGCGATCCAGCCTTCGCCCGGCGCGAACGCCAGCAGGTGCACCAGCGGCACGAACACGCCCCAGGCGAGCGCGAGCAGCGCGTATGCCGGGAAGCGCGTGTCGCCCGCACCCCGCAGGCAGAAGCCGCAGCCGATGTTGAGGCCGTCGAAGAACTGGTAGGCCGCGGCGATCCACAGCAGCGTCAGGCCGAGCGCCACCACCTCGACCGCCTGCGGATCGGAGGCG
>CAIUGQ010000676.1 GCA_903898725.1 uncultured Burkholderiales bacterium
CGTCCGGGGGCGGCGCGCGACGCGCGCGGCCGTGCCGGTTCACGGGCGTGATTGTATCGCCCGGGGCGGGCGGGGCCGGCGCGGGGGGCGGGCCGCGGCAGGTCCCGGCAGGCCGCGGCAGGTCCCTGCAGGTCCGCTAGGCCGGGTCGGCGGCCGGCCGGCCGGGGCGCAGCAGCACGAACGCGCCGATCGCGACGATCTGGGAGCCGACGAGCACGAGCGCCAGCGTCGTCATCGGCGCCGCGCCGGTGAGCCCGGTGACGAACGCCGCCCCCAGCGCCGCGCCCGACATCTGCATGAAGCCGAGCATCGCGGACGCCGCGCCCGCGCGCGCGCCGAAGGGCCCGAGGGCGAGCGCCGTGCCGAGCGGATTCGCCATCCCCATGCCGAAGAGGAAGACGCACAGCGCGGCGGTGAACGGCGCCAGTCCGCGCGGATCGAGGACGGACACCATCCCGACCAGCAGGCCCCCGGCGAGCGCCAGCGCCATCCCCGCCTGCAGCACGCGCTGCCCGCCCCAGCGGCGGGAGACGCGCGGCACCAGCAGGCCCGAGGCGAACACCACGGGCACCGTCCCCGCGAACAGCCACGCGAGGCCCGTGCCGCTCAACCCGATGCCCGCGATCAGCACGTTCGGGGCGGCGGTGAAGAAGCCGAACAGCCCGCCGGTGACGCAGCTCACCACGATCGCCGGTCGCAGGAAGCGCAGGTCCGCGAGCAGGGCCCCGTAGGTCGCGAAGACCGTGCCGATCGCCAGCGGCGTGCGCCGCGAGGCCGGGTGCGTCTCCTGCAGGCGCAGGGCGTACCAGGCCGCGAGGCCGAGGCCCAGGACGCCCACCGCCACGAAGGTCGTGCGCCAGCCGAAGCTCGCCTGCGCGAGGCTGCCGATCAGCGGCGAGAAGCCCGGTGCGGCCGCCATCGCCACGACGACCATCGCCATGACCCGGGCGAGCGTCTCGCCCTCGAACAGGTCCCGCGCGATGGCCCGTGCGAGCACGGATGCGGCACACGCGCCGAGGCCCTGGATCGCCCGCCCGGTCACCAGCGTCGCGAAGTCCGTGGCCAGCGCGCACAGGGCGCTGCCGGCGCAGAACGCGAGCAATCCGCCGAGGACCAGCCCGCGACGCCCGTATCGGTCGGACAGCGGTCCGACGAAGAGCTGCCCGATCGCGAACACCGCGAAGAACACGCTCAGGGTCAGGCCGAGCCGCGGGACGGGCACGCCCAGCTCCGTCGCGATCGCCGGGAACGACGGCAGGATGATGTTGGTCGAGACGCTGCCGATCGCGGCGAGCGCGGACAGCAGTGCGAAGAGGGCGCGCGACGGCGGCAGGCCCGACGGCGCGGCGTCGCTGGCGACCGCCGTCACCGCGCTGCGGCCACGTGGATGTCGCGGGTCCCGATCGGTGCACCGGTCGTGGCGTCGATCGCGAGGGGCACGATCTCGGTGCCCGTCTGCGCGTCGACGAATCGCGTCAGCGGCCCTCCGCCGCGGTGCCTGCGGCCCCAGGCCCCGATCAGGAAGAGCACCGGCAGGACGTCGCGCCCGGCCTCGGTCGGCAGGTACTCGTCGCGCGGCGGTCGCTCGGAGTAGCGCCGACGCTCGAGCAGCCCCTCGTCGGTCAGGGCCGCCAGTCGGCGGGTCAGCAGGGTCGGGGCGATGCCCAGGCTCCTGCGGAACTGCTCGAAGCGGGTCAGGCCGAGATTGGCGTCCCGGAGGATCAGCATCGACCAGGCATCGCCGAAGACGGCGAGGCTCCTGACGACCGGGCAGGGGGAATCGGAGGCGGGCGTCGACGACATGGCGTGGGGCGGCGAGTCACTATCGAATCGATAGTAACAGTGGTCCGTTAGGCCGTCATCGGGGGGCAGCGCCGGGTTCCGGCGCGCTGGCAAGGGCAGGACCCGCGCTCAGCGACCTGCGATCGGCTCGAGCCTCGCCGGGTCCGGCGCACGCACGAAGGCCGCGAGGTCCTCGACCATCGCCTCGCACTCGGCCATCGCGCGGCGCCAGTCGCGCAGCCGTCCGTCGTGATCGGCGCCGTGGCGGTGGAAGTCCTGCCGCTCGGGCAGGCGCCCGCCCGGCAGGCGCGCGAGCAGCGACGCCGACGGCACCACGAGCAGCGTGTCGTCGAGCCAGGGCGCGTGCGCGGCGGGCCCGCGTCGGCGCCACGGCAACGACTTGTCGAGCCAGCCCGGCGTCAGCCAGGGCGTGAAGTGCGGATACAGCAGCAGGCCGTCGAGCGCCCGCCATTCGAGGAGCAGGTGGTAGTCCACGAGGCCGCCGTCCCAGTACGCGCCGGTGGGCGCGCCGCGCGGGTCGCGCACCGGATCGGCGAGCAGCGGGATCGTGCCCGAGGCGAGCAGCGCATCGATCGCGTTGGCGGCGTCGAGCGCGACATGCCGCGTGGAGAACGCGTCGTCGGGCCACACGCCGGCGGCATGCGCGGCGCCGGTGCCGAACACCACCCGCTGCAGATGCGCACCGAGCCGCCGGCGCGACAGCAGGTTGGCGGCGGCGGGGCGTGCGAAGGCGAGCCGGCCCGCGCCGCGCGAGACCGCGCCGCGGCCGCGTGCGGTGATGACCGCGAGCGAGTGTCCGGGCCGCGTGCCGGCGACGAAGCGCGCGGCGTCGCCGACCGTCGCCTCGACCACCTCGCGGCAGACGGCCGAGACGTGGCGCGACGAGGGCTTGAGCGGGTAGCGCTGCAGTTCGAGGTAGGCCTCGCCGAGCCGGCGGGTCGCTGCCACGCCGTCGGGGTGGACGGCAGCCGCCATCCGCCAGGCGCCGATCGACGCTCCGGCGAGCAGGCGCGGTCGGGGCGGCGCGGCGGCCAGCCACTCGCCGAACAGCCAGGTGTCGAAGGGCAGGAAGGCCAGGCCCTTCGGGCCGCCGGCGGCCGCGGCCACGCCGGCGATCGAGTCCGGCTGCAGGCCGTCGCGCGCGATCCGCTCGCGGGCGCGCGGGCCGGCGAGGAGGCGGATCGCGCTCAACGGTCGGTCGGTCGCGTCCCCGGGGTCGCAGGGTGCGTGGGAGTCGCGGATGGGGTGGGGGTCCCCTCGGCGGACCCCGGTGCCGCGGCCGGTGCCTTCAGGCTCGCTGCCAGGGCCTGCAGGCCTGCGGCGAGCGCCGTCGGGGCCGCGGCGGGTGTCGCCGTCCTGCCGCCGGCGGCCGCAGTCTTCGAAGCCGTGGCAGGGGCGCCCGTGCCTGTGCCCGGAGCGCCTGTGCCTGTGCCCGGAGCGCCTGTGCCTGTGCCCGGAGCGCTCGTGCCCGCGCCCGGGGCCTTCACCGCCCGTGCGGGCGTGTCCGAAGCGGCCTTCGGCACGGTGTGCAGCTGCTGCCCGGCGCGCTCCCATTGCCCGCTCACCAGCAGCGGCACGACGTGGAGCGCGGCGGGCATCCGCTCGTCGATCGCCTGCTGCTCGGCGCGCGATGGGCGCTGCAGCACGAAGTCGACGACCTCGCGGCCGGGGTACAGGTCGCGCGGGTGGCCGATGCCGATCCGCAGCCGTCCGTAGTCCGGACCGCCCATCGCCGCCGAGATGTCCTTCAGGCCGTTGTGCCCGCCGCTGCCGCCGCCGCGCTTCAGGCGCAGCGCGCCGGGCGGCAGGTCGAGCTCGTCGTGGGCGACGAGGATCTCGGCCGGCGTGATCCGGTAGAAGCGCGCCAGGGCCGACACCGCCTGCCCCGAGCGGTTCATGTAGGTGCCGGGCTTGAGCAGCCACAGGTCCTCGCCACCGACCTTCGCGCGGGCCGCGTCGCCGTGGAAGCGGGCCTCACGCTTCCACGCCCCGCCGTGCGCGCGGGCGACCTCGTCGACGAACCAGAAGCCGGCGTTGTGTCGGTCGAGCTCGTGTTCGGGGCCGGGGTTGCCGAGCCCGACGATCAGGCGGATCGCGGTCATGCGCGCAGCGGGAGGAGGGGCGGATGGGGCGCCAGTGTAGTGGATCGAGACGCGGCCGGCGCCGGGCCGGTGCGCACCGGTTCCTGCACCGCCGGGCTGCACGGGCGCGTGCGCTCCGCTAACCTGAGGCCCCGTCTGCCAGGGCCGCGCGCATGAAGATCACCGCACTCGAGACCATCCGCCTCGGCGAGTTCCCCAACCTGATCTGGGTCCGCCTGCATACCGACGAGGGCCTGGTCGGCCTCGGCGAGACCTTCATGGGCGCACAGGCCGTCGAGGCCTACCTGCACGAGAGCGTCGCGCCCAAGCTGGTGGGGCGCGACCCGCTGCACATCGAGGCGATCGGCCGCGACCTCGCGAACTACCTCGGCTGGCGCTCGGCGGGCGCCGAGACCCGCGGCAATTCGGCGGTCGACATCGCGCTGTGGGACCTGTTCGGCAAGACCACCGGCCTGCCGGTGGCCGATGCGCTCGGCGGCCGCTCGCGCGACTCGATCCGGGTCTACAACACCTGCGCGGGCTACAAGTACATCCGCGATGCGCGCTCGCAGGCGGTCGCCAACTGGCACGTCGGCGAGACCGGCGGCCCGTACGAGGACCTCGAGGGCTTCCTGTACCGGGCCGACGAGGTGGCGATCTCGCTGCTCGAGCAGGGCATCACCGGCATGAAGATCTGGCCCTTCGACATCGCCGCCGAGCGCACCCACGGCTGGGACATCTCGCCGAAGGAGCTCGACGTCGCGCTCGAGCCGTTCAGGAAGATCCGCGCGGCCGTCGGCTCGAAGATCGACATCATGGTCGAGTTCCACTCGCTGTGGAGCCTGCCGATGGCCTGCAAGCTGGCGCGCGCGCTCGAGCCCTTCGACACCTACTGGCACGAGGATCCGTTCCGCCTCGACAACGTCGGCGACTTGAAGGAGTACGGGCGCCACAGCAAGGCCTGGGTCTGTGCGAGCGAGACGCTGTCGTACACGCA
>CAIUGQ010000677.1 GCA_903898725.1 uncultured Burkholderiales bacterium
CCACGCGCGCGTCGAGCTGACGGTGGCCTGACATGGGCAAGCAGAAGCTGGTGCTGATCGGCAATGGCATGGCGGGCGTGCGCACGATCGAGGAACTGCTCGCGCTCGCGCCGGAGCGCTACGACATCACCGTGTTCGGCGCCGAGCCGCATCCGAACTACAACCGGATCCTGCTGTCGCCGGTGCTGGCGGGCGAGCAGCGCCTGGAGGACATCGTCCTCAACGACCGCGAGTGGTACGCGTCGAACGACATCGTGCTGCACCTGGGCTGCCGCGTGACCGAGGTCGACCGCCGCCGGCGCGTCGTGCGGGCCGACGGCCCGCAGGGGCCGGTCGAGGCGTCGTACGACCGCCTGATCCTCGCCACCGGCTCGCAGCCGTTCATGCTGCCCGTGCCGGGCGTCGAGCTGCCCGGCGTGCTGGCCTATCGCGACATCGCCGACACCGACGCGATGATCGCGGCCGCGGCGCGCTACCGCGAGGCGGTGGTCATCGGCGGTGGCCTGCTCGGCCTCGAGGCCGCCAACGGCCTGCGGGCCCGGGGCATGGACGTCACCGTGGTGCACATCATGCCGACGCTGATGGAGCGTCAGCTCGACGCCGAGGCCGCCGGCCTGCTGCGCGGTGCGCTCGAGCAGCGCGGCCTCGTATTCGAGCTGGCCGCGAAGACCGAGGCGCTGCTCGCCGGCGACGACGGCCGCGTGGCCGGCGTGAGGCTCGCCGACGGCCGCACGCTGCCCGCCCAGCTCGTGGTGATGGCGGTCGGCATCCGCCCGGAGACGACGCTCGCGCAGAAGATCGGCCTGCACTGCAATCGCGGCATCGTGGTCGACGACACGATGCAGACCTTCGATCCGCGGATCTACGCGGTCGGCGAATGCGCGAACCACCGCGGCATCGCCTACGGCCTGGTCGCGCCGCTGTTCGAGATGGCGAAGGTCTGCGCCAACCACCTGGCGCACTTCGGCATCGGACGCTATGCCGGCTCGGTCACCTCGACGAAGCTCAAGGTCACCGGCATCGACCTGTTCTCGGCGGGCGACTTCATCGGCGGCGAGGGCACCGAGTGCATCACGCTCTCGGACCCGATCGCCGGTGTCTACAAGAAGCTGGTCATCAAGGACGAGAAGCTGGTCGGGGCCTGCCTGTACGGCGACACCGCCGACGGCGGCTGGTACTTCAAGCTGCTGCGCGAGGGGCGCTCGATCGCCGACGTCCGCGAGCGGCTGATGTTCGGCGAGACCAACCTCGGCGACACCGGGCACCAGGGCCAGAACAAGGCCTTCGCGATGCCCGACGCCGCCGAGGTCTGCGGCTGCAACGGCGTGTGCAAGGGCAGCATCGTCGCGGCGATCAAGACGAAGGGCCTGTTCACGCTCGAGGAGGTCCGCAAGTCCACCAAGGCGTCGGCGTCCTGCGGCTCGTGCACGGGGCTGGTCGAGCAGATCCTGATGAACACGCTCGGGTCCGACTACTCGGCCGCGCCGAAGAAGAAAGCGATCTGCGGCTGCACCGAGCTCGGTCACGACGAGGTGCGGCGCGCGATCCGCACGCCGGCCGCCGACGGCACGAAGCTGCTGACGCTGGCCGCGACGATGACGGCGCTCGACTGGCGCACGCCCGACGGCTGCGCCACCTGCCGGCCGGCGCTGAACTACTACCTGATCAGCACCTGGCCGCGCGAGGCGCTCGACGACCCGCGGGCGCGCTTCGTCAACGAGCGGATGCACGCGAACATCCAGAAGGACGGCACCTACTCGGTGATCCCGCGGATGTGGGGCGGCGAGACCAGTGCCGCCGAACTGCGGCGCATCGCCGACGTGGTCGACCAGTACGCGATCCCGACGGTGAAGGTCACCGGCGGCCAGCGCATCGACCTGCTCGGCGTCAAGGGCGAGGACCTGCCTGCGGTGTGGCAAGCGCTCGGCATGCCGTCCGGCCACGCGTACGCGAAGGGCCTGCGCACGGTGAAGACCTGCGTCGGCTCGGAGTGGTGCCGCTTCGGCACCCAGGACTCGACGCTGATGGGCAAGCAGCTCGAGCGGGACCTCTGGCGCATGTACGCCCCGCACAAGGTCAAGCTCGCGGTCTCGGGCTGCCCCCGCAACTGTGCGGAGGCCGGCATCAAGGATGTGGGCGTGATCGGCGTCGACTCCGGCTGGGAGCTCTATGTGGCCGGCAACGGCGGCATCCGCACCGAGGTCGCCGAGTTCCTGGTCAAGGTCTCCACCCACGAGGCGGTGCTCGAATACGCGGGCGCCTTCCTGCAGCTGTATCGCGAGGAGGGGTGGTACCTCGAGCGCACGGTGCACTACGTCAAGCGCGTGGGGCTCGATGCGGTCAAGCAGCGCATCCTCGACGACGCCGAGGGACGCCGTGCGCTGTACGAGCGGCTGCAGTGGTCGCTGGCCGAGGAGCCGGACCCCTGGCACGACCGGGCCCGCGCGCGGGTCGACGAGCGCCAGTTCGAGCCGCTGACGATCGCATGAGGACGACGATGGACACAGCAGTGCCGCTCGCGACGGACCCGCGTCCTGCCGTCGACTGGCTCGACGTCTGCGCGGTCGACGACGTGCCGCTGCAGGGCGCGCGCGTGATCCGGCGCCCGCGCGGCGCCGACGTCGCGCTGTTCCGCAGCGCGGCCGGTGGCGTGTTCGCGCTGCTCGACCGCTGCCCGCACAAGGGCGGGCCGCTGTCGCAGGGCATCGTCTACGGCGAGCGCGTCGCCTGTCCGCTGCACAACTGGAGCATCGGTCTGGTCGACGGCCAGGCCGCCGCCCCCGACGTCGGCTGCGCCCGGCCCTTCGCGGTGCGGGTCGCCGACGGCCGGGTCTGGATGGACGCGGCCGAGCTGCGCGCCGCCGACTGAGGGCCCGGCGCCCGCAGCGACCATGGACACCGCACTCGCCGACGACGAGGTCCGCTCGACCTGCCCGTACTGTGGCGTCGGCTGCGGCACGATCGTGCGCGTGCAGGGCGAGGGCGAGGCCCGCCGCGTCGTCGACGTGCGCGGCGACCCCGGGCATCCGGCCAACTTCGGCCGGCTCTGCACGAAGGGCGCGACGCTGGCGAAGACGCAGCGCATCGACCTGGTCAGGCCCGGCCGGCTGCTCGAACCGATGCTGCGGACGGCACGCGCCCAGCCGCGCGCGCGGGTGGGCTGGGACGAGGCCCTCGATCACGCGGCGCAGCGCTTCGCCGACTGCATCGCGGCCCATGGCCCGGATTCGGTGGCGTTCTACGTCTCGGGGCAGCTGCTGACCGAGGACTACTACGTCTTCAACAAGCTCGCCCGCGC
>CAIUGQ010000678.1 GCA_903898725.1 uncultured Burkholderiales bacterium
CTCGACTACGCCGAGGTCTTCAAGGCGGCGCCCGCGCTCGCCGACAAGACGCTGAACCTGATGGGGGCCGCCGAGTGGTCGCTGCTCACCGTCACCTGCATCTGCCTGTTCATCGGCGCGATGGGCAAGTCCGCGCAGTTCCCGCTGCACGTGTGGCTGCCCGATTCGATGGAAGGCCCGACCCCGATCTCGGCGCTGATCCACGCGGCGACGATGGTCACCGCGGGCATCTTCATGGTGGCGCGGATGTCGCCGCTCTTCGAGATGTCCGACACCGCGCTGTCGTTCGTGATGGTCATCGGCGCGATCACCGCGCTGTTCATGGGCTTTCTCGGCATCGTCCAGAACGACATCAAGCGGGTGGTCGCGTACTCGACGCTGTCGCAGCTCGGCTACATGACGGTGGCGCTCGGCGCCTCGGCGTATTCGGTCGCGATCTTCCACCTGATGACGCACGCCTTCTTCAAGGCGCTGCTGTTCCTGGCCGCGGGCTCGGTGATCATCGGCATGCACCACGACCAGGACATCCGCAACATGGGCGGCCTGCGCAAGTACATGCCCATCACCTGGATCACCTCGCTGCTCGGTTCGCTGGCGCTGATCGGCACGCCGTTCTTCTCGGGCTTCTACTCGAAGGACTCGATCATCGAGGCGGTGAAGTTCTCGACGCTCGCCGGCTCGGGCTTCGCGTACTTCGCGGTGATGGTCGGCGTGTTCGTGACGGCGTTCTACTCGTTCCGGATGTACTTCCTGGTCTTCCACGGCAAGGAACGCTTCGCGACCGACGGCCACGGCGGCCATGGCCACGGCCATGACGCCCAGGCCCACGATGCCCACGGGCATGACGATCACGGCCATCACGGCGGCGTGCCGCACGAGAGCCCGGCCGTCATCACCGTGCCGCTGATGCTGCTGGCGATCCCGTCGGTGCTGATCGGCCTCTACACCATCGGGCCGCTGCTGTTCGGCGACTTCTACAAGGGCGTCATCCATGTCGACGGCGCGCGTCACGGCGCGATGGCGGCGCTCGCCGAGCACTTCCACGGCTGGGCGGCGATGGGGGTGCATGCACTGACCACGCCGGTGTTCTGGCTGGCGGCGGCCGGGGTGGGCTCGGCCTACTACTGCTACCTGATCAACCCGGCGGTGCCGGCGGCGATCTCGCGCCGGCTCGCGCCGATCCAGACGCTGCTCGACAACAAGTACTACCTCGATCGCTTCAACGAGGTCTTCTTCGCGGGTGGTGCGCGGTCGCTGGGTGCCGGTCTGTGGAAGGTGGGCGACCAGACCCTGATCGACGGCCTCGCGGTCAACGGCAGTGCCAGGCTCGTCGGCTGGCTCGCGGGGGCGCTTCGCCTGATCCAGTCCGGCTACATCTACCACTACGCGATCGCGATGATCGTCGGAATGGCAGTGCTGGTCTGGTGGTTCGTGCCGTTGGCAGCGCGCTGACCGGCACGAGGACACGACTATGACCACCTCCGTCTCCTTCCTCAGCGCCGCGATCTGGATCCCGATCCTCGCCGGCCTCTTCATCCTCGCGTTCGGCAACGACCGCAACGCGGCCGTCGTGCGCACCGTCTCGCTGATCGGATCGCTCGGCGGCTTCCTCGCGACCATCCCGCTCTACACCCGCTTCGACGCGTCCTCGGCCGACATGCAGTTCGTCGAGAAGATGCCCTGGATCGACCGGTTCGGCGTCGACTATCACCTGGGGGTCGACGGCATCTCGGTCTGGTTCGTGCTGCTGACGGCCTTCATCACGGTGGTCGTGGTGGTGGCCGGCTGGAAGGTGATCGAGGAGCGGATCGCCGGCTACATGGCCGCGTTCCTGATCCTCTCGGGCCTGATGGTGGGTGTGTTCTCGGCGCTCGACGGGCTGCTGTTCTACGTCTTCTTCGAGGCGACCCTGATCCCGATGTACGTGATCATCGGCATCTGGGGCGGTCCGAACCGGGTCTACGCGGCGTTCAAGTTCTTCCTGTACACGCTGCTCGGCTCGCTGCTGACGCTGGTCGCGATCATCTTCCTGTACCTGAAGGCGGGGTCGTTCTCGATCCTCGAGTGGCATCAGGTGCCGCTGTCGATGTCCGAGCAGATGGCGATCTTCTTCGCGTTCCTGCTGGCCTTCGCGGTGAAGGTCCCGATGTGGCCGGTCCACACCTGGCTGCCCGACGCGCACGTCGAGGCGCCCACCGGCGGCTCGGTGGTGCTGGCCGCGATCATGCTGAAGCTCGGTGCCTACGGCTTCCTGCGGCTGTCGCTGCCGATCGTGCCCGACGCGAGCCAGGCGATGTCCGGCTTCATGATCACGCTGTCGCTGATCGCGGTCGTCTACATCGGCCTGGTCGCGCTGGTGCAGACCGACATGAAGAAGCTGGTCGCGTACTCGTCGATCGCGCACATGGGCTTCGTGACGCTCGGGTTCTTCATGTTCGAGCAGCTCGGCATGCAGGGCGGCATCGTGCAGATGATCTCGCACGGGTTCATCTCGGGGGCGATGTTCCTGTGCATCGGCGTGCTCTACGACCGCATGCACAGCCGGCGCATCGCCGACTACGGCGGCGTGGTCAACACCATGCCCAAGTTCGCCGCGCTGTTCATGCTGTTCACGATGGCGAATGCGGGGCTGCCCGCGACCTCCGGCTTCGTCGGCGAGTTCATGGTCATCCTGGGCGCGGTGAAGTTCAACTTCTGGATCGCCGCCATCGCCTCCACCACGCTGATCTTCGGCGCCGCCTACTCGCTGTGGATGTACAAGCGGGTGGTGTTCGGCGAGATCGCCAATGACGAGGTGCGTGCGCTCAAGGACGTCGACGCGCGCGAGTTCTGGATGCTCGCCGTGCTGGCGGCCGCCGTGCTCGCGATGGGCCTGTGGCCCAAGCCGTTCACCGACGTCTCCGAGGCGTCGGTGCGGGCGCTGCTCGACCACGTCGCCATCTCCAAGATCGCCGAGTGACCCCGATGGACAAGCTCAACATCACCGCCGCGCTGCCGGAGATCCTGCTGCTGGTGGCGGCCTGCGTGGTGCTGCTCGTCGACGTCTTCGCCAAGCGGGCCGAAGGCGAGGAGACGAAGATCGATCGCCTTGCGATCGCGGTGCTGCTGTTCCCGGCGGCCGCCACGATCTGGCAGATCGGCTCGCCGGCGCAGGTCGCGTTCGGCGGGATGTACGTCGCCGACGGCCTCGGTCACGTGCTCAAGCTCGTCTCGTACCTGTCGGTGGCGGCGACGCTGGTCTATGCGCGCGGCTACGCGGTCGACCGCGGCATGCACCGCGGCGAGCTCTACGCGCTGGCGCTGTTCGCGCTGCTCGGCCAGATGATCATGATCTCGGCGGGCAATCTGCTGGTGGTCTACCTGGGCCTGGAGCTGATGTCGCTGTCGCTGTACGCGCTGGCGGCGCTGCGGCGCGACCATTCAGTGGCGACCGAGGCCGCGATCAAGTACTTCGTGCTGGGCGCGCTCGCCTCGGGCTTCCTGCTCTACGGCATGTCGATGCTCTACGGCGGCACCGGCACGCTCGATCTCGACCGGATCGCCGCGTCGATGAGCGGGCGCACGCCGGCGAACACGACGGTCATCGTCTTCGGCGTGGTGTTCATCGTCTCGGGCCTGGCGTTCAAGTTCGGTGCGGTGCCGTTCCACATGTGGGTGCCCGATGTCTACCAGGGCACGCCGACGGTGGCGACGCTGCTGATCGCGTCGGCGCCCAAGATCGCGACCTTCGCGATCTCCTTCCGGGTGCTCGCGGAGGCGCTGCCGTCGGTGGCGACCGACTGGCAGCAGATGCTGCTGGTGCTGTCGGTGCTCTCGATGATCGTCGGCAACCTGGTCGCGATCGCGCAGACCAACCTCAAGCGGATGCTGGCCTACTCGACGATCGCGCAGGTCGGCTTCGTGCTGCTCGGCATGCTGTCGGGCGTGGTCGGCGGCAGCACCGACGGCATGGCCGACGCCTGGAGCGCGTCGATGTTCTACGTCGTCACCTACGTGCTGACGACGCTCGGCACCTTCGGCGTGATCCTGCTGGTGGCCCGCAAGGGTCACGAGGCGGAGGACATCGCCGACCTCAAGGGTCTGTCGCGCCGCAGTCCGGGCCTGGCCTTCGTGATGCTGCTGCTGATGTTCTCGCTGGCCGGCATTCCGCCCACCGTCGGCTTCTACGCGAAGCTGGCCGTGCTGCAGTCGGTGGTCGAGGCCGGCATGACCTGGCTGGCGATCCTCGCGGTGCTGGTGTCGCTGATCGGTGCGTTCTACTACCTGCGCATCGTCAAGACCGTCTATTTCGACGAGCCGACCGATGTCGAGCCGATCGCGGCCGCGCCGGGCGCACAGGCAGTGATGGCCGTCAACGGCGCGCTGATCCTGCTGCTCGGCCTGGTGCCCGGGCCGCTGATGACGCTCTGCCTGGGTGCCGTGCGTCAGGCCTTCGGCATCTGAGCCGGGCCCGGTCCGCGCCTGGCCGGTCCCGATGAGCGATCACCTCGAAGAGAAGACGGTCGAGTCGGCCCTGGTCTACCAGGGCCTCTTCCTGAAGGTCCGCAAGGACAGCGCCCGCCTGCCTGACGGGTCGGTCCACGGCCGGGAGTGGGTCGTGCATCCCGGTGCGGCGGCCATCCTGCCGCTTGCGGATGACGGCCGGGTGCTCGTCATCCGGCAGTGGCGCTACGCGATGCGCCGCGCCTACCTCGAGATTCCCGCAGGCAAGATCGATCCGGGCGAGACCTCGCTGCAGACCGCCAAGCGCGAGCTCCTCGAGGAGACCGGCCACGCCGGCCGCGAGTGGGCACCGCTGGTGCAGATCCACCCGGCCATCGGCTTCTCGAACGAGGTGATCGACATCTTCGTCACCCGCGGGCTCGAGCGGCGCGGCGACGCCGAACCCGACCACGGCGAGCTGATCGACGTCGAATGGGCGAGCGTGGGCACGCTGGTCGATGCGCTGCGCACCGGGCAGATCCCGGACGTCAAGACGCACATCGCGGTGATGCACCTTCAGCGGATGGTCGAGGGCGACTGGCCCTGGCCGGCGTTCGAGCCGGCCTGACCCGCTGCGCCGCCGTGCCCCGGTCTGTCCGGGCATGCGGCTTGCACTGCTCCCGGTTCACGCCGAGGAGGTCCGATGGTCGTCATGCGCAGGGTCGGCCGTGCCGCCGCCACGGCCGGGCGGCGCTGGCTCGACGAACGATGTCCCACGATGGCGGCCGCCGTCGCGTTCTTCTCGGCCTTCTCGCTCGCGCCGACGCTCGTGATCGTCATCGCCATCGGCGGGGCGTTCTTCGGACCGGAGGCGGTGCGCGGGCAGCTCGTCGGGCAGCTGCAGGGCCTGATCGGGGAGGACGGTGCACATGCCGTGCAAGGGCTGATCCAGAGCGCATGGCTGGCCGATGGCAGCGTCTTCAAGACGCTGCTGTCGGTGGCCACGCTGCTGGTCGGTGCCTCGGCGGTCTTCGCCGAACTCAGCGAAGACGTGAACCTCCTGTGGAAGGTGCCGGCGCGCCCCGGGTCGGGTCCGGTCGGCGCCTTTCTTCGCGTGCGCCTGCTGTCGATCGGCCTGGTCGTCGGGGTGGGGTTCCTGCTGGTGGTCTCGCTGGTGCTCGACGCGGTGGTGATGGCCTTGCAGGAGATGATGTGGCCGCCCGACGATGCGGTCCGGATGCTGATCGGCGTGGTCAACCAGGCCAGCTCGCTGCTGCTGCTGGGCACGACCTTCGCGCTGCTGATGAAGGCGATGCCTCGGGCCCACGTGCAGTGGCGGGAGGTCACCTTGGGTGCCTCGGTCGCGGCGCTGCTCTTCATGGTCGGCAAGAGCCTGTTCGGCCTGTACCTCGCCCGTGCCGGCACGGCCGACGCGTTCGGTGCCGCGGGCTCGCTCGCGGTGCTGCTGATGTGGCTGTTCTACTCGGCTGCGGTGTTCCTCTACGGCGTGGCGTTCGCGCGGGCGTGGAGCGAGCAGAGCGAGCCGTTCGGGACTGACGTGCCGGTCGCGCGCGCCGGACCCTTCGAGGCTGCGGCTGCTCGGGCGGATATGCGATGATCCGCAGGACGGAGGGCTGGCAGAGCGGTCGAATGCGGCGGTCTTGAAAACCGTTGAACCGCAAGGTTCCGGGGGTTCGAATCCCTCGCCCTCCGCCACCTGCCTCCACAAGCCCGCTACCGAGCGGGCTGTTTTTTGTCGACTCGCATCTGCGCGGTCTTCAGAACGCGGCGATCCGCTCGATCGCCCAGAAGCTCGCCAGGCCGCCGATCGCATAGGGCGGAACAGGCCACAGCCACTCCGGCCAGCGGACCGGTGCACGCTGCGCGATCACGCGACCGGCTGCGATCACCGCCAGCACCACTGCGACGAACAGCAACTGCCCGATCTCGACGCCGACATTGAAGAAAAGCAGCGCGAGGGGGATCGACTGCTGCGGCAGCCCGATCTCGGCGAGCGCGCCCGCGAAGCCCAGGCCGTGGAGCAGGCCGAACGCGAACGCGACGAGCCAGGGCTGGCGCTGCGTGAGGCTCGGCATGCCCCGGCGGGACTGCACGATCTCGGCGGCCAGGAACACGATCGACAGGGCGATCGCCGCCTCGACCGGCGGCCCCGGCACGGTGACGAGCCCGAGCGACGCGCCGGCGAGCGTCAGACTGTGCGCCAGCGTGAAGGCGGTGAGGGTGACGACGAGGCGACGGGTGCCGTCCACCAGCAGCACAAGCGCGAGCACGAACAGCAGGTGGTCGACACCGACCAGGATGTGCTCGATACCGAGCGTCGTGTAGGTACGCACCACCTCCATCGCACCGGGATGTCCGGTGACGACGATGCGCGCGGCCGTCGGCAACAGACGGTCGAGCTGCTCGGTCCCGTCGAGCCGGGCGATCCGTACCAGGACGTCGATCCGGCTCGTCGACGCGCCGGGAAACGCGATCGCCTGTCCCTCGAGCCCACCTTCTACGCGGATGCGCCATCGCTGGACCGCCGTACCGGCCGAGTAGGTGCTCCGGACGGCGCCGATCGTCTCGGTGCCGGCCGGGAACTCGGGGCGCAGTCGGAGCGCGGTCGCCTCGTCGAGCGCGGGCAGTTTCCACAGCACGTCGTAGGTCACGGCATCGCGCTGCGTGAGCTGCAGATACGCGGGACGGAACTCGTCGGCCCAGGTCGGTGACAGGCCGGCGAGCAGCAGGATCGCGGCGGTGAGCCATGCACCCAACAGCCGCCCGAAACGCTGCGGGCCGATTCGACGGCCGATACGGCCGGTCACACCGCGCTCAGGGCGATCGCGTGCCCTCATGGCTTCGGCGGCGCCGGGGGCTCCGTCACGACCTCGTAGCGGGCCCGCATCCGCTGATAGTTCTCTGCGGCCGACCGAGCGCGCCGGTCGTTCTCCCACTCGCGCGCGACGAGGCTCCGGACGGTGTCGAGCGGCGGCAGGGCAGGGGGTGTCAGCGAGATCGGGCGGACCAGGTGCAGTCCGAAGCCGGAGCGGACCGGACCGCCCCACTGTCCGACGGGCAGATCGGCCACCTGCTTCGCAAAGCTCGCGCCGAAGTCGCGGGCCAGCAGGTCGAGCGGTGTGTCGGCGATCCGCCGCGGCAGCAGGGTGGGCTGCCCGATGCTCTGCGGATCCATGCCACGGGCGAGTGCCTCGCGCGCGGCGTCGAGCATCCGGGCGACCTCCGCCTGCGAACCCGACCCGTCGAAGAAGACCTGCTCGAGATCGATCCGCGCCGGGCGCATGAAGCGCTCGGGGTTGGCCGCCAGGTAGTCGGCAAGCTGCGCGTCGGTCGGTGCGTCGGAGGCCAGCAGTTCCTCGCCCATCACGTCGAGCTTCTGCCGCACGCGTCTCTTGATCACCGGGTCGTCGCGATCCAGGCCGAGCGCGACGCCCTCGCGGTACATCACCTCGTCGCGCACCCATGATTCGACGAGGGCGGCGAGTTCCTCCTCGGTCGGCGGACGATGCCAGCGGGCCGCGTGCTGGCGGGCGAGCTCCTCGGCGGTCCCCCGGGGCACCACGATGCGCGTGCCGGCGTCGCCTCCGGGCGGAGCGAGCTGGCCGTACAGCACGAAGAGGACGATGCCGATCGCCAGGAAATGCAGCAGCGGTTCGCGCAGCCATCGGGCTGCGCGTGTATCGGCGATCGTCACCTCGGTCAAAGGGCTGGCTTCTCGATGCAGCGAGGTCACCGCTCGCGATGACGGGCCTTGCCGGCTCAGCCGCCGGGGGTGTACCAGATCGGCGACGTGTAGGCCCGCTCCTGGAGCGTCATCGTCGTGCCGGGCAGCGGCTGGGTGCCGAAGCGCTTCGCGTCGTAGGCGGTCCAGCGCGGGGTCGGGATCTCGAGCACGCGGACGTAGTAGAACGCCCGCTGCGCGGCGTCGAACTGCGGATCGGTCCAGACGGCGATCAGTTCGGGCGCACCGATGGTGTTGGTCCAGGTCGCGTTCGCGACGTCGACCGTGCTGCCGACCGCGGGAACCTTGCCGTCGGCACCCGGCTTGCGATCGCCCGACCACACCACGTCGTGCACCTTCTCGTGCGTCTTGCCTTCGCGATCGACCCAGCCCTTGACGATCTGGATGCGGTCGAGGTTCGCGCCCTGCGAATCCTTGAGTGCGGCCACCAGGAACGAGGGCGCCTTGCCCTGCGGTCCGCGCGTCAGGTCGCCGCCCATCGGCACGCCTTTCGTGTAGCCGATCGAAGCGGGCATCCGATTGACGGCATCGGCCGCCGTGAAGTCCCATCCGCCGAAGAAGCGCACGGCCATCCGGGTGCCCGTGGTGGCGTAGGTTTCACGGCGCTTCATCGCGTCGAAGATCGCCTCCCGTGTGTTCTCGGTCGCCCAGACCGCTGCATAGCCTGCTGCGCCGACCTCCCAGTCCATCACCTTGAGGCCCGATTTCGGGTCGGCGAAGAACGTGGCGGTCATCCGTTCAGGGCTCGGCTCCTGGGGCGTCGTCTTGCCGAAGAAGTTGTCCTCCTCCATCGCGGCGAGCCCGGTGTGCGCGTCCGAGCTGCCGATCAGTCCGAACTTGTACGGGTTTGCGCCGAGCCGGGACTCCAGCAGCATGCCGTTCTTCAACGCGTCGCGCGCGTACTCCGTCAGCAGCATGCCGGGCTGCTTCGCGGTCGAGAAGTCGAGGTTGCCGCGGTCCCAGATCTCGAAGGCGGCGAACTCGTCGTTGCGCGACAGGGACGGGTGCGCCTCGCCCGTGCCCTTGGTCTGCGTGACCTCGTACAGCGGCTCCCAGCGGGCGCGCGTCTGTGCGTAGTCCCGGTCGAGCTTCTTGCCGAACGCCTCGATCATCGGGAACATCAGCCCGTTGCTGAGGTTGCCGTTGTGTGCGATGGCGAGCACCTCGCTGCCGGTGCGCGCCTCGGTCGCGGCCATGTACTTCCACAGGTCGGCCGGATTGTCGCTGCCGAGCGGCGCGATCGTCGTGTACGGTTCCACCAGGCCCGCCTGCGCAGCGTTGCCGCGGAAGATCACGTTGCGGTGCAGGTTGTTGGCGCCGGTGTTCGACGTCCACTCGAAACCGATGAACGCAGTGAACCGACCGGGTTCGTTGTACGCATCCGCGGCTTTGATGGTCTCCTGCCATGCGTTGCGATACGCGGTCGTTCCCGGCAGGGGGAAGCCGGCGGGCATCTTGCCTTGCCCGAAGCTTCGGATGATGTCGAGCGCTGCTTCGCCGCCCTGGCCTGCGCGGATCTGGTCGTACCACTTGCGCCCTTGAGGCGTCGCGAGCAGGGCGGGGTCGGCGCTCATCAGCTGGGGGAAGAACCCCATGCCGTCCGAGTGATCGGCGACGACCAGGAAATCGAGGGGGCGGGACAGCTTGACCGGCTGGCCGGTGTTCGACGTGATCTCTTCTCCGCGCGCGAAACGGTACGCCTCGCGCGGTCCCAGGCGGGCGCCGAACGCGCCGGCGTCCATCGAATAGCCGGTGTGCAGGTGCGTATCACCGAACAGCGGCATCGTCGGATGGCTGCGCCCCGCATAAGGCGAATAGCCCGGCTTGGACGGGAACACCTTGTCGAGCTTCGCCTTGTCGGGCGCACCCGCGTCTCCCTGACCGGTGGCGAAGCCGGGAATCAGCAGCGTGCCGGTGAGCGCCAGACCGGCGGCGGCAGCGACATACGGGAGCTTGCTCATCGGTCGGATCCTCTTGACGCGGTATCAGGTAAGGAACGGTCGGCACGGTCGAGCAGGGACGCGACCTCGAGTGTCGCCTCCGCGGAACCGTAGAAGCGGATGAGTCCGTGCCGTCGCGCGGACTCGGGTGACAGCCGGCCGTCGGCGAGCGCGGCCAGGACCGGTGCATCGGTCACGACGACCACGTGGTCGCGGCCGGGGCCATCGACGTGGGCACTCATCGCGATCGTCGGATTCGAGGTGTCGAAGCGTGTCCAGAGCATCGGACCGATCAGCACCACCGAGAACGACGGCACCGCGCGGCCGCCTCGTGCGCCGTCGAGCCGGGAGCCCAGGACATCGAGGGCCGCGACGGTCTCGCGGTAGCGCAACATCGCACGCAGCCGGGTCGAGGCGTCGTCGAGCTGGCGGTCCGCATCGACCGGGCGCGCGAGCGTGCCGTCGCGCTGAGCCATCCAGACCGCGGTGCGCACATGCAGCGCCTGCGGGTAGGAGAGGTTCAGCATGCCCAGGTGGACGGTCGCGGCGTCGTGGTAGCCGCAGGCGGCTGCCGGCGCGGCGACGGCGCCGACGATCGCAGCCAGAACGAGCTGGAACTGGATGCGTTGGACGCTTGCGCACAGCCGCTGCATCGTGTCGCTCACCAACGGAACGATGCGCCGACCATCGGGCCGCTGAAGCTGATGTCGGTGAGCCGGCTGCTGTCGGGCATGTCGTAGCCGAGGTAGCGCCAGCCGGCGACGGCCTCGCCCCACGTGAAGGCATAGCCGACACCGGCCATCGCCTGCCAGGTGAAGTCCGAATCGCCGGTTCCGATGTCGATGTACCAGGGCACAAACCAGGTGTTGTCGGGCGTGAGCGACGCCCGCCCGCGAACGCCGACGATCGCATCCCAGTGCGTGACGCTGGCGCGGCCACGCCCGGTCCGGCTCGGTGCAGGAATCGGACCGAGATTGCCGCTCAGCGACCAGTCCAGCGTCTGAGTGACGTCCGTGTACCGCAGGCCGCCGACGACATCGAGGGTGACGCCGGGCGTTTCGATCGCGCGGTAGTAGCCCGCGGCCGTCCAGATCCGGCTCTTCATGTCGAACTCGGTGCTCAGGCGCGCATCGACCGGGATCGAGATGCCGCCGATGCTGCCGCCCCGTGTCGTCGACTCGGCCTGGCCGACACTCATGTAGACCACGTCCGCGAGCACGCCGAACCGACCCGAGCGTGCATCAAACGTGCCCTGGAACGTGAACTCGAGCTTGTCGAGGATGTTGCCGATGTCGATCTCGAAGTCGCCCCGCCCGGCCGCGTCGGCGAAGCGTGTACGGCCCCCGATGTCGGGGAACCAGCCATTGAGGGTCGCCTGGAAGGTCCAGGGCGCACTCGACTGCGCCGATGCGGTCACTGGGAGCAGCGTGGCGGCGGGGGCCAGCACGGTGGCCAATACCGCAGTGGCGGCTCGGGCACGAAACGCTCGGATCGTCGTCATGGCTTCCCACGTCCGCTTCATCAATCGTCTCGCTTCTTCGCAGGCGCCGCAGGTGCCGCGGCTTCGGCGGACACCGTCATGGCCCCGATGAAGGTGGCGACGATCTGACCGCCGGCCTTTGCCAGCTCGAGTGGTGCCGAGTCGGGTACCCGAAGATCCATCGTGTGTTCCGGCTCGCGTAGTGTCAAGGTCTGCGACCGTCGGGCGACTTCAGCGTGACCGTACGCATGGCGGCTTCGATCGACTTGCTGCGCAAGCGCAGAACCGAGGGCGAGCGTGCCCACCAGTACGAAGCCGAAACCCCCTTTCTGTATCATTCCAGCGCCTGTGGTTCCGGAGATGTCGCCGTGATGGCGGCCTCGAACCCCTACCGCAGCAGGGACGATGAATCCGCACCGATCTGTCGGAGCGAATGCTGCTGAAGTCGGCGAGAAAGCGCTTGATCTTCGGCGACACGTTCCGCACCCCTTGGGCCAGGGTCTTGACCGATCTCGACAAAGCAGTGCCGCCATCGGGAGAGGCGAGCGTTTCGGCGACCCCGCGACCCGGGCTCCGCGTCGCGCCTCTGCTCGCCTTGGCCTCCCGGCTGCGAGCCTGCGGCGTCGACCCCGCGCAGGCCTTCGCGGAAGCCGGCCTCGGCGCCATGGTCCCAACCGATCCCGAGCAGTCTGTGCCATACCGCGAGGCGACCGGGTTGTTCGCGGTGTGTGTGCGCCTTTCCGGGGAACAGGACTTCTCGCTGCGAGCCGGGATGTCGCTCGTCCTGACCGCGCTCGGCCTGCCGGGCGAGCTCGCGCGGCACTCGCCCACGGTCGGGGACGCGTTGCGGGTGCTCTCCACGCACTTTCGCCTGCATGATCACGGGGGCAGCGTGGTGCTCGATGTACGGGGGGGCATCGCGTCGCTCATGTACGTGGTCCACGAGCCCGAAGCACAGGCGCTGGATCAGGTCTCGGACTTCGCGCTTGCGATCGCCTGCGGGTTCATGCGCGACCTGTGTGGCGCCGACTGGCGGCCGTCCCTCGTCCGGTTCTCTCATCGCGAGCCTGCGAACCGCGCCCCGTATCGCGACCTGTTCGGTTCGCGCCTTGAATTCGACTCGCCCGCGGACGGTCTGCTGTTCGCGGCGAGCTGGCTCGCGCTCCCGATCAGCGACGCCGACCCGCAGCGCCTCGACGAGCTGAGTCATCGGGCGGAGGGGCTGGCGCGCGACGATCGCATCAGCTGGGTGCAGCGGCTGCGCGCGACCCTCCGAGCCGGACTGGCGATTCGCGAGTGCTCGATCGAGCAGGTGTCCGCCGTGATCGGGATTCATCGTCGCACGCTCGAGCGCCGGCTTCGCGAGGAGCGCACGACCTTCTCGGAACAGCTCGACGCCGTGCGTCACGGCGTGGCGATCCAGCTTCTCGAGAACACCCGCCTGCCGATGACGGAGATCGCGGACGCACTCGACTTCGCCGATCCGGCGGTCTTCTCGCGCGCCTTTCGCCGCTGGCGGGGCATGGCGCCGTCAGCCTGGCGCGCGCAACGCGCCGCCGCGCGAACCTGACTGCGCGCCGCCAGGCTACTTCGCGAAGGCTCCGGATTGACTCGTCCCCCGTGTCGCTGCTCGCGGCATGCAATGGGCCCGATGCCACCGGCGCAGGGGAAGTCGCACGCTAAGTGCCTGATCGAACGGCGTATAGTCGTGCATCCTCCGACTGGCCAGGCCGTGCGCGAGGGCGCCCCGTGATGCGTCACGCGACGCCCCCGCCGGTCGCCCCGCCCACATGACTGCATCCCCTGCCGACGCGCCCCCCGAGGCCGCGTCCTTCGCCACGCTTCCGCTGGCCCCGCCGATGCTGGCCAACCTCGAGCGTCTCGGCTACGAGCGGATGACGCCCGTGCAGGCCGCGAGCCTGCCGCTGGCGCTCGCCGGGCGGGACCTGATCGTGCAGGCCAAGACCGGCAGCGGAAAGACGGCGGCCTTCGCGCTGCCGGTGCTGGCGCGGCTGGACGCGCGGCGCTTCGAGGTGCAGGCGCTGGTGCTGTGCCCGACCCGGGAGCTGGGCGAACAGGTCTCCCAGGAGATCCGGCGGCTCGCTCGGGCCGAGGACAACATCAAGGTGCTCACGCTGTGCGGCGGCACCACGATGCGCCCGCAGCTCGCGAGCCTCGCCCACGGGGCCCACGTGGTGGTGGGCACGCCGGGACGCATCCTCGATCACCTGGCGCGCGAGTCGCTGTCGCTGGGGGCGCTCGGCCTGCTGGTGCTGGACGAGGCCGA
>CAIUGQ010000679.1 GCA_903898725.1 uncultured Burkholderiales bacterium
CGGCGCGATCGCGTTCAGCGCGCTCTCGCCGATCCCGCGGGGCAGCGGGTCGTGCGGCGTGATCGGTGCGTCGATCGCGCGGACCGACACCCGGGGTGCATCGGCGAGCGTCGGCACGAGGTAGCCGTCCAGATTGTTCGCGCGAAACCGGCCCTCGAGCGACGGCAGGTCCTCCAGCACGACGAAGCCGGCGGCCATCGGCACGCTGCCCTCGACCTGCGCCAGGAAGCCGGCGGGCGACGCCACCGGGCCCACGCTCGCGACCACCGTCACGTGCTCGACGCGCACGCGGCCGGTCCAGCGATCGACCGACACGTCGGCCATCGCCGCGCAGGCGCCGAAGATCGCGTGCACCGGTCCGTGCTCGCTGAAGGTCTCGGGCATCGCGACCTCGGCCTCGACCCAGGTGTCGCCCGCGGGCGCCGACGCGGCGAGTGCATCGGCGAGCTTCGGGACCAGTGCATCGACAAGCCTGGCGAGAATGTGCGTGCCACGCGACGCCGACGTCGGTCCCGCAGACGGCGTGCCGTCGGTGAGTCCGACGCGGACACGCAGCGGCAGGCCGGCCAGCTCGGGCCGCGCCTCGAGCGCCGAAAGCAGGAGCCCGTGCGCGGCGCCGGTCAGGCCCTGACCCATGTCCGAGAGGCCTACCCGGAGTTCGACGCTGCCGTCCGCCAGGCGGCCCAAGCGCCCGCCCGCAGCGTTCGGGCCGCCGATCGCAAAGCCCTCGCTCTTGATCACCAGCGCGCAGCCCCGGCCATGCACATGGCGTGCCGAGAGCCGGGAGGCGGCGGCGAGCGGTCCGGCCAGCGCGGACGGCTCGGACATCGGCTCGGCGCGGGCTGACGCCACCGTCGCGAGCACCTCGTCGAGATCGGGCAGCGGCGCGATCGGCTGCCCGAGTGGTCCGGGATCGCCGCGGGACATCAGGTTGCGGGCGCGAAACTTGAGCGGATCGATGCCGGTGCGGCGCGCGAGTGCGTCGATCTGCATCTCGAGTGCCGTTGAGCCCTGCAGTGCGCCGAAGCCGCGGAACGCTCCAGAGATGCCGTTGTTGGTGTACGCCAGTTGCCCCACGACACGCAGCGCAGGCCATCGATACGGGCCCGGCGCGTGCTCGTGCGCGGTGTCGAGCACCTCGGGCCCGTGCGATGCGTACGCACCTGTGTCGAGCAGCATCGATACGTCGTGCGCGAGCAGGCGGCCGTTGGCGGTGCAGGCCGTGCGCATCCGGACAGTGAACGGATGGCGCTTCATACCGGCCGCCATCGACTCGGCGCGCGACCAGGCGAGCCGCACAGGGCGGCCGCTGCGGACCGCGAGCAGGGCTGCGATCGCCTGTGCGTGGACGTCGTCCTTGCCGCCGTAGCTGCCACCAAGCGGCGAGCCGATGACCTCGATGCGTCCGACCGGCCAGTCGAGCAGCGCGGCAAGCTCCTGGCGGACGGCGTGCGGTCCCTGGCAGGGCGCGAACACGTGCAGGGTGCCGTCGGGTCGGGGCACGGCGAGCGCGGACTCGAGCTCGAGGTAGGCGTGCACCTGCCGTGGCGTGTGCACCACCGACTCGACGACCACGTCGGCCCGTGCGAACGCCGACTCGAGGTCTCCCCGCTCGAAGCGCGTCGCGTGCAGCAGATTTCCGCCCGGATGCAGCGCCGGCGCGTCGACGGCGAGCGCGGCCTGCGCGTCGCCGACGATCGGCAGCAGTGCCCATCGCAGCTCGATCGCGGCCAGTGCCGCGCGGGCCGCCTCGGGCGTGTCGGCCGCCACAGCCGCCACCGGCTCGCCGACATGCCGCACCACGTCGACCGCAAGCGCGGGACGGTCGCGCACCTGGATGCCGAGCCGATGCGCGGTCGGCACATCCTCGGCGGCGAGCACGGCCCGCACGCCGGGCACGCGCCGGGCGGCATCGAGCGAGAGCGACACGATCCTCGCGTGCGGATGCGGGCTTCGCAGCACCGCCGCGTGCAAGGTGCCGGGTACGGACAGATCACCGAGGAAGCGGGCCGGGACCGCCGATGCACGTGGCCAAGGCACTGCCGCCGCCCGCAGCGATGCGGTGTCGCGCACGCTCATCGTGCGGCCCCGGCAGAAGGCGGGGCCACGAGTGCCGGTGCATGCCCCGCGATCACGCGCGCCGCCACTGCGACACGCTCGGCTGCACTTGCTAGTGCATCGTCGCCCGCGCGCATCTCGGCGGCGACCGCCTCCCGCAACGCACCCGCGGTCGCGCCGCCAGCGAGCAGCGCCTCGGTCTGAATCAACCGCTGCGGCTCGGTCGGACCGCCCCCCACCGCCAGCCTCGGGCCGTGGCGGTCGGCCACCATCGCGACCGTGATGAGCGTCGGACTGAAGCTCGCACGAAAGGCCACCTTCTCCAGGATCACCCACCGCGTCACCTCGGGCAGCACGACCTCGACCAGCAGGTCACCGCGGGGCATCTGCCGGGGCGCGCAGGCAGGCCGCTCGCCGCCGATCGCGAACCGATAGCGGACCCCGAGCGCGAGCATGGCAGGCACCAGATCACCCGACGACCAGCACAGATTCCCACCGAGCGTGCCCAGCCGTCGCACCGGTGCGGATCCGACCGCAGCAAGCAGTCCGGCCAGCGCGGGCAGCGCCTCGCGCAGCGCTGCGTCCATGCGCAGCGACTCGATGGTCGCGAACGCCGAGAGCACGATCGCGCCGTCCAGGCGCGTGGTCGGCCGGGGTGCCGCCTCGCGCACCAGCGCCTGTAGGTCGAGCAGCACGCCCGGGGCACGGGTGTCGGGCCATGCGAGCTGCGCAGCCGTCGCACCTGCAATCGGTTGCGCCTGCGGATACGCGGCGCGCAGCACGCACGCCTCGGCCAGCGTGCGCGGCGTGAGGCAGACCGGGGACGCGGGGACCGGAGCGCCGGCGGCAGGAACGCTCATCGCTCGACCGGCAGGCTCCACGGCACCAGCCAGCGCTGCACCAGCGCGACCGCGCGGAACAGCAGCAGGCTGATCGCCACCAGCACGATCAGCGCGGCGAAGGCCTGGTGGATCTTGAAGAACTGCGTGGAGAACAGGATCAGGAAACCGAGCCCCTTCTCGGCCGCGACGAACTCGCCGACCACGGCACCGATCACCGCGAGCGTGGTCGCGATCTTCAGCGCGCTGAACACGTAGGGCATCGCGAAGGGCAGCCGCACGTGCAGCATCTGGCGCGAGCGGGTCGCGCGCAGCGAGCGCGACAGCTCGACCAGCTCGGGTGGCGTCGCCTGCAGGCCGGTCACGGTGGAGACCACGATCGGGAAGAAGGTGATCAGGAAGGTGATGACCACGCGCGGCAGGTCGTCGGCGCCCAGCGTCACCACGATGATCGGCGCGATCGCGACGATCGGCGTCGACTGCACGACGATCAGCATCGGCAGCAGGGTCCGCGTCAGCAGCCGCGAGTTGGCGAGCATCATCGCCAGCGGCACCGACACGGCGATCGACAGCAGGTAGCCCATCAGCGCCACGCGCAGCGTCGCCCACGCGTGACCGGCCCAGGACACCAGGCCGATCTCGGCGAAGCCGCGCGCGATCGCGCTCGGCGCGGGCAGCACGAAGGGCGGGATCGGCACGAGGCGGCAGGCGAGCTCCCAGACGAGGATCACCGCGACGAAGGCCAGCACCGGCGCGGCGCGGTCGGCCGCGCGCGCGAGCGCCCGCCCCGTACCGCTCGTACCGCTCGTCCCGTCCGCCTCGCCCGCGCCGGTGGTCGTGAGCGCGCTCATGCCGCCACCGGCCGGCTGAACAGCTGGCCGCGGATGTGCGCGGACAGCTCGTGGAAGCGCGGATGCGCGAGCGTGTCCATCGAGCGTGGCCGCGGCAGGCCGACGTCGATGATCTCGCGGATGCGGCCGGGGCGCGCGGTCATCACGACGATGCGGTCGGCGAGCAGCAGCGCCTCGGCGATCGAGTGGGTGATGAACAGCACGGTCTTGGGCCGCTCGGTCCAGATGCGCAGCAGCTCGAAGCTCATCTCGTCGCGCGTCAGCGCATCGAGCGCTGAGAACGGCTCGTCCATCAGCAGGATGTCGGGGTCGAGCAGCAGCGCGCGCGCGATGCCCACCCGCTGCTGCATGCCGCCCGAGAGCTCGTCGGGGCGGCGGCGCGCGAAGTCCGACAGGCCGACGAGCTCGAGCAGCTCGCGGGCGCGCGCGGCGTGGGCGGGCGTCACCGAGCCGGTCTTGTGGCGGGCCGGAAAGGTGACGTTGCCCAGCACGTCGTGCCAGGGCAGCAGCGTCGGCCGCTGGAAGACGATGCCGGTGTCGTCGCGCGGCTCGACCACCGGCATCGAATGCACCTCGACCCGCCCCGCGCTCGGCGCGAGCAGGCCCGCGACCAGGCGCAGCAGCGTGGACTTGCCGCAGCCCGAGGGGCCGAGCACCGCGACGAACTCATGGCGCTCGACGTCGAGCGAGAGGTCCTCGAGCGCCACGACGGGCGGCGTGCCGGGCGCACCGGCGAAGCGCTGGGAGACGCCCGCGAAGCGGACGACGGGGCGCCCACCGGGACGGCCCGGGCCCTCGCCGGCCGCAGCCACGCTCACTTCGCGACGAAGCCGGCGTCGATCGCGGCCGCCGGGTCGATCTTGTCGAGCGGCAGGCTCATCGACTTCGACACCCACTCCCAGGTCTTGGCGACGCGCGAGGCCTCGAAGCGGCCAAAGCCGTCCTTCTGCGTGACCGCGTTGACCATCAGCGAGCGCGAGGCCTCGAACTGCGCGGTGGCGACCGCCACGTCGACCTCGGGCACCATCGACTTCAGCGCCTCGGCGGCGGCCTTCGGGTTCGCCAGCGCCGCCTCGCTCGCCTTCTGGTAGGCGCGCACGAAGCGCCTCACGACCTCGGGCCGCTCCTTGAGCATCTTCTCGGAGGCGAACAGGGACAGGCCGTAGCCGTCGTAGCCGTACTTCGACCACGGGATGATCACCAGCTCCTTGCCGGCCTCCTTCAGCGTCTTCTCGAAGCCGGGCGCGACCGTGGTCCAGTTGATCGTCGCGGCGACCTGCCCGCTCGCGAGCATCGGCGCGAGCGCGCCCGGGTCGACGCGCAGCAGGTTGACCGCCGCCGGATCGATCTTGTTCTGCTGCAGCACCAGCGGCCAGGTGACGTTCGAGGACGAGGCCGAGGCGGTCGCCACGCGCTTGCCGACGACATCGCCGAGCGCCTCGATGCCACTGCCCTTGGTGGTGAAGATCGCATCGGGCTGCTGGGTGTAGATCGGCAGCAGCGCCTTGACCGGCACCGCCGCACTCGCCCGCGCCTGGAAGAGCGCCGCGATGCCGCCGGTGCCGAGGTCGGCCGCGCCGGTGGCCAGCCGCGTGACCACCTCGCTCGAGCCGCGCGCCGACTGCACGGTGACCTCGAGGTTCTCGGCCGCGAAGAAGCCGCCCTTGACGCCCAGGTAGGGCACGGCCTTGTCGCCCGCGGGCAGCCAGTCGATCAGGAAGGTCAGCTTGTCCTGGGCGGACGCGGTGCTCACCAGCAGGCTGGCGAGCGAGGCGGCGGCGAGGCGCAGGAAGGGGAGGCGGCGCATCGGGGGGACTCCTCGGGGAGGGGGTCAGGGAGGGAGGGAGGGCCGGGACAGGGCGGCGGCGCACGCCGCTCGGACGGGCAGACCGTGCAAGTCACGTGCCATCGTGGCGCGGGGCATCGGCGCACCGCCGCGAGGCGTCGGCGCACCAGCGCGAGGCTGCATCGGCCAGCGCCGGACCGAGCAGCGCGTCGAGCCCGCCCGGGTTCGAGACATGCGGGGCATGCCCCGCATCGATCGACAGGACCCGCGCACCGGGCGACAGCGCGAGCAGCCGACGCTGCACGGCGGGCACGATCGAGCGGTCGCGCAGCGCCTCGACGTAGAGCCTGGGCACCCGACCCCATCGCGCCTCGGTCAGCCGCGGCGTCCCCGAGCGCGCGGCCTCCGACTGCGGCGTCAGCCGCGCCGCCGCCGCGGCCGCGACCTGCGGCGGGCAGTCGTGCAGGAACACGTCGATCGCGGCCTGCGGCGGCACCCGCGAGACCCGCCCGTCGGCCGACCACAGCAGGTGCGGACGGATGCCGGCCAGCGCCTCGGGCGCATGCCCCTCGGCCACCATCGAGGCGATCACCGACGCGAGCGAGGTGCCGGCGGGCAGCATGATGCCGGCGACCATTGCCAGTGCCGCGAGGCGCGGCGCGCGGTGCTCGGCGGCCTGGGAGGCCACCACCGCGCCGCCGGAATGGGCGAGCAGCAGGACCGGCACCCCGGCGGGCACCGCGTCGATGAGGGCGACGAGCGCATCGACCTGCTCGTCGAAGCCGACATCGTCGCGACCGCCGTCGGCGCCCGGCAGGTCGATCGCCTCGGTCGTGAGGCCGCGTGCGTGCAGCAGCGGCGCGAAGGCCTCCCAGACCCAGGCGCCCTGCCAGGCACCGTGCACGAGGATCGCGTGCGCAGGCGGCTGTGCGGCCGCGCCCTCAGCCATAGGTGCGGCGGTACATCTCGCGGATGTGCGCCTCGACCGTGACCGGCGGATAGCGCGCCGGATGGGCGGCGTCGACGGTGCCGGGCAGCGCCTCGACGCGCTCGTCCGGATTGCCGGTGAGGAAGAACGGCACCGAGTAGCGCTCGCGGCCGGAGCGGTTGATCACCCGGTGCAGCGTCGAGCGGTACCGGCCGTTGGTCCAGCGCGCCATCATGTCGCCGAGGTTCACGACGAAGGTGTCGGGCAGCGGCGGCGCATCGATCCAAGTGTCGCTGTCAGGATCGAGCACCTGCAGGCCGCCGACCTCGTCCTGCATCAGCAGCGTGACGCCGCCGAAGTCGGTGTGGGCGCCCGCGCCGAGCTGCGCGTCGGGCGCCGAGGGCGGCTGCGGCGGGTAGTGCAGCGGCCGCAGCAGCGCGATCGGCGCATCGCAGAATCGGTCGAAGCGATGCTCGTCGAGCGACAGGGCCAGCGCCAGGCCGCGCATCGTCGTGCGGGAGAGCGCGAGCATCGCGTCGAAATAGGCCTGCAGGGTCTCGCGAAAGCCGGGCAGGCCGTCGGGCCACTGGTTCGGGCCGTGGTTGAAGCGCCCGGCGAGCACCGCCGGATCATCGGGCGGCAGGTCGCGCCCGATGTAGAAGCCTTCCTTCAGGTCGGGCAGCGTGCCCGCCTGCAGCGTCTGGCCGCGCAGCGGCTCGTAGCCGCGGTTGCAGCTCGAGCGGGCCTTGTCGACGCGGCGCTTGTCCGCCTCGGGCAGCGCGAAGAAGGCGCGGCTCATCTCGAACACCGACTCGCGCAGGGCCCGCGGCACGCCGTGGCCGGCCATGTAGAAGAAGCCGTGGCGCAGGCATGCGGCATCGAGCTCGGCGGCGACGCGCGCACGGGCATCGGGGTCGTCGGACCGCAGGCCCGACACGTCGATCACGGGGAGGTGGACGTCGCTCATGGGTGCGCACGCACGCAAGCGGCATGCCACCGGATGCCGGGCCGCGCGGGCCGCGACGATCGATCCGTGGCGCCCCGAGACGCCGAAGGGCGAGACCGATGCCGCCCGACGCCCTGCCGGCCGGCCGGCTTCGGCGATGTCGAGTCGATCGACATCGAGCGCGGCCGTGGCGTCGGCGCCGCAGGCGCGCCGGCATGACCGGGCCGCTCGCCACGCTGACGGCACGCTTCCGACACGTTCTCACCCTCTCCGAGGCCCGGCAGCGCCCCTGCGGTCGACTTGCGGTCATGAACGGTGCCCGCGACCGAAGCCAAGAACAGGCGGGCCGAACTGCCGTTCTTCCGGCGATCCACCCAATCGGGTCACCGGCATCGTCCGTCCACCGCGTAGGGGTTTTCCGACAGCGCTTCCGATCGACCGACACCCATGGCCGCACCGACCTCCTCCACGACGCCCGCCGCCCGGCCGGCCTCGCCCCGTCCCCCCGGCGCACCCGGGCCTGCCGCCGCCGGTGCGTCCCCGCAGCCGCCGACCAGCCTCGACGGCAGCGCCGACCTGCTGCGCCGCACCCTGCCGCTGATGTCGCGCCATGCCGCCGGCTACGCACCCGATTCGTACGCGCTCTGGTACGAGTACGTGCGCGGCGGCAACCCCGCGCTGCGGGCCGAGCTCGATGCGCTGGTGAACGCCTGCGAACGCCTGTCGCACGAGCTGACCTTCGAGCTGCACCAGAAGCACCTGTCCGACCGCGGCGAGGACTCGGTGCGCAAGGCGGGTGCCGGCCTGCTCGAGCTGATGCACACGATGCGCACCTCGGTCGAGACCGCGAGTTCCGAGGCGACCGAGTTCGACGCCCAGCTGGCTGCGTTCGGCGAGGGCATCGCCGCGGCCGAGTCGCCCGAGGACATGCGCCAGCACGTCGACACGATGCGCAGCGACGTCGACCGGATGAACCGTTCGCTGACGACGCTGACCACCCGCCTGGAGTCGAGCCACCAGGAGGTGTCGCGACTGCAGAACGAACTCAAGCGCGCGCGCGAGGAAGCCTCGCTCGACCCGCTGACGGGCATCCTGAACCGCCGCGGCTTCGACATGGAGGTGAGCCGGCTGTGCCGCGCCGCCGCCGAGCAGGGGCTGGTGTTCTCGCTGGTGATGGTCGACATCGACTTCTTCAAGAAGATCAACGACACCTACGGCCATCCGTTCGGCGACCAGGTGATCCGCGCGGTCGGCCAGGCGCTGTCGCAGCTGACGCAGCGCAAGGACGTCGCGGCCCGCTACGGTGGCGA
>CAIUGQ010000680.1 GCA_903898725.1 uncultured Burkholderiales bacterium
CGCTGGCCCCAGACCGGGCCGGGCACCGCGAGCCGGGCGCCGGCGCTCACAGCGCGTCGGGCGCGAAGCGGCCGCGGACCGTCTGCCGCAGCCAGCGCGCCGCCTGCTCGGCGAGGCTCGCATCGCCATGGTCGAGCCGGACCCAGGCCCGGCCACCGGGCCGAGGCGGCGGATCGATCGGGGCCTCGAGGGCGATGTCGACGACATAGGTGGGCCGCGTCGGCTTCGTGCCCTGCTCGTCGGCCGGATCGACCGGGATCGTCCCGCCGAAGCGTTCGCCGAGGGCCGCGCCGGGCAGCGTGTCGACCGCCGCCGGTGCCTCGCGCAGCAGCCGGCCAGCGAGCACCTGGCCCGGCGCTTCGGCCAGGCGAAGGGCGACGGTCCGCACGCCGCCGCGCAGCCGGGCGGCCTCGTCCTGGTCGAGGGCCACCCGGACATGGACCGGGCCGGCACCGGCGAGCGTGCCGAGTTCGTCGCCCTCCCGGACGAAGCGCCCGGGCAGATCCGCTGGCCGATCGACTTCGAAGCGACCACTTACTGTCACGGAGACGTTCAACTGGGCGAGACGCTCATCGATCGAGGCGAGCTCCGCCTCGATGCCGACCAGCGCCTCCTCGGCCTGCCGAGCCCGGGCCGGATCGGTGCGCAGGCTCGCGAACAGTTCGGCGCGCAGGCCGGGTCGGGCCTGCTCCAGGCGCTCGCGCTCGCGGCGCAGCGCCGGGTCGTCGAGCCGGACGACGACCTCGCCCGGATCGACCCGTCGCTCCGATTCGGCGGTCACGACGAAGCCGTCGACCCCCGCGCGCACCCGCGCGTCGTCGGAGGTCCGGACCAGGCCCGGTGCGACCGTGCGGTCCGGCAGCGGGACCGCCACGACGAGCGCGACGAGCCCGGCCACGACGGCGGCGAGGCGGGTCCGCATCCGCCACCGTGCACCGAGCGAGGCACCGGCCTCGGACGGCCCGCGCAGCAGCGCGCGCAGCGGCGCCCCCAGCAGCCACCAGGTCGACAGCAGCGCGACCGCGGCCCCGAGGAGCCGATGCTGGCCGCCGGCCCAGAGCGCGAGCGAGGCCATCAGGCCGACCCGCCAGCACCAGGCGAGCGGCGCATAGGCGGCGAGCCAGGGGCGCTCGCCCGCCGCCGTCTGCGGCGCCTGGGCGTCGGCCCAGCCGAGCGCGCGCTGCAGCAGCGCCCGCCACCAGGCGCCGCTGCGGGTCGCGAGGTTGGGCAGTCCGGCGAGGTCGCAGAGGACGAAGTAGCCGTCCATGCGCATCAGCGGGTTGCCGTTGAACAGCAGCGTGGAGGTCGTGCCGGCGACCGCGACCGCGAACCCGGCGTCGTGCACCCATCCGGGCTCGGTCATCGCCCAGACGACGAGCCCGAAGGCGGCGAGCGCGATCTCGGCGAGGATGCCGGCGGCGGCGACCGCCGCCCGCTGGCGGCCCGAGGCGAAGCGGTCCGCGGCCGACGCGTCGACGTACGGCACCGGCAGCCCCATCATCCAGGCGAGGCCGGCCTCGCGGACGGCACCGCCCCAGCGGCGCACGGCGAGCGCGTGCGCGGCCTCGTGAACCGCCTTCATCGGCAGCCAGGCCAGGGTGGCGAGCAGCAGGTGACGCGGCGACTGCGCCCAGTGCCCGACGTGCCGGACGACGGCCTCGAGCTCGGACAGCGCCAGGCCCGCGGCGAG
>CAIUGQ010000681.1 GCA_903898725.1 uncultured Burkholderiales bacterium
CAGGTCGCGGCCGCGGCCATCGCGAGGCTGGCCACGCCCATCGCCTGCCAGGCGAGCGGCCAGGCGGTGTCGCCGTACGCCTCGAGCAGCAGCGGCACCGCGACGCCGCAGAGCATCAGCCCGATGCCGCCGCCGGCGAAGTAGATCGCGATGGTGGTGGTGGCGCGCGCCGGTTGGCCGGGGAACACGTTGCCCGACAGGGCGCCACCGCAGACGAAGATCATCGCGCCGCCCACGCCGGACAGCCCGCGCATGACCGTGAGCGCGCCGACGTCACGGAACAGTCCCGTCGCGGCCAGCGCCACCGCGGTGACCACCATGCCCACGGCGAACAGCACGCGATTGCCGGTGCGCCGCACGAGCACCCGGGCGAGCAGCGCCCCGCCGAGGTAGCCGATCGCGTTGGCCGTGTTGAGCCAGCCGGCGCTCGACCAGTCGAGTGCCAGGTCGGTGCGCATCGCCGGCAGCACCAGCGCGTAGGCGAAGCGCGCGAACGAGTTCGACACCGTCGGGCCGAACGACAGCAGGAAGGCGATCAGCAGGCCGCGGCGCATGCCGCATCCTAGCCGTCGCCGCGGTCCGCGGGCGAGCCGGCGTTCCGGGGCGACTCGGTCGCGCTCACGGACTCTGCGGCGCGCGATCGCCGACTTGAGGGCCGTCCGGCCTCCGGTCGCCGCCCGGCGGCGGCCGCCCATCGGCAGCCGCCTGCGCACGATGCCCTGGCACGGCCCATGCTCGCAGGGTCGAAGGAGTCTCCATGCCGCAATCCCGTTACCGGCTCGTCACCCGCGCCGATTTCGACGGCCTCGTGTGCGCCGTCCTGCTCAAGGCCCGCGACCAGGTCGACGAGGTGGTGTTCGTCCATCCGAAGGACGTCCAGGACGGCCGCGTCGAGCTCGGGCCGGGCGACATCACCGCCGGCCTGCCCTATGTCGCGGCGGTCCACCGCTCGTTCGCCCACCATGCCGCCGAGACCGCCAACCAGACCGCGCACGTCGGCAACCATGTCGTCGACGCGACGGCGAAGTCGACCGCGCGCGTGATCTGGAACCACCTCGGCGGCGCCGCCGTCTTCCCCGCGATGGACGCGTCGCTGATCGACGCCGTCGACCGCGCGGCTGCCGCCGAGTTCACGCTCGACGAGGTGATGCAGCCGACCGGCTGGACGCTGCTGGGCTTCGTGACCGACCCGCGCACCGGGCTCGGGCGGTTCCGCAGGTTCACGCGCTCGAACTACGCGCTGATGCTGTCGCTCGTCGACGCGGTGCGCGAGCATCCCGTCGATGCGCTGCTCGAGCTGCCCGACGTCGCCGAGCGCGTCGACCTCTACCACCGCCACTCGCCGTTCGCGGTCGACCAGCTGCTCAAGTGCTCGAGCCAGCAGGGCAATGCCGTGGTCGTCGACCTGCGCGAGCAGGACCGGATCTGGGCGACCAACCGGTTCATGGTCTATGCGCTGTTCCCGCAGTGCAACCTGTCGATCCACCGGATGTGGGGCCGCCAGGGGCGCAACGCCGTCTTCGCGCTCGGCCGCTCGATCTTCGAGCGCACCTGCGCGACCGACGTCGGCGCACTGTGCCGGCGCTACGGCGGCGGCGGCGTGCCGGGCGCCGGCACCTGCCAGATCGGCCACGACCTCGCCGAGCGGGTCTATGGCGAGCTGCTGGCCGCCGTGCACAGCGACGAGGCCGAGCGTCGCCAGCGCGCCGCCCGGCGCTAGCGCGACGCGCCCGACCGCCGCCCGCGCCCGACCGCCCATCGGGCGCACCGTTGCCCCGGGGGTCCGGGCGGCGAATCCTCGGGTCTGTCCCGGAGAGTCCTCATGTCGCAACCCAGGTACCGGCTCGTCACCCGATCCGATTTCGATGGCCTCGTCTGTGCGGTGCTCCTCAAGGAGCTCGACCTGATCGACGACATCCTGTTCGTCCATCCCAAGGACATGCAGGACGGGCGCGTCGACATCGGGCCGCGCGACATCACGACGAACCTGCCGTACGTCGCGGCCGCGCACCTCGCGTTCGATCACCACCGCTCGGAGATGCTGCGCAACACCGCGCACCTGGGCAACCACGTGATCGACGCCGACGCACCGTCCGCGGCCCGCGTCGTCTGGCGTCACTTCGGCGGCGAGGCGGCCTTCCCGCGCGTCGACGCCGCGCTGATGCGCGCGGTCGACCAGGCCGACTCGGCGCAGTATTCGCTCGAGGAAGTGCTGCATCCGAAGGGCTGGACGCTTCTCAACTTCCTGATGGACGCGCGCACCGGCCTCGGACGCTTCCGCGACTTCCGGATCTCCAACTACCAGCTGATGATGGCGCTGATCGACGCGTGCCGCTCGCTGACGATCCAGGAGATCCTGCTGCTGCCCGACGTGCGCGAGCGCGTCGACCTGTACTTCCAGCACGAGCCCCGCGCCGTCGACCAGCTGCTGGCGGCGACCTCGGTGCACGGCAACGTGGTGGTGGTGGACCTGCGCGAGCAGGACCCGATCTGGGCGACCAACCGGTTCATGGTCTATGCGCTGTACCCGCAGTGCAACCTGTCGATCCACCGGATGTGGGGCCTGAAGAAGCAGAACACCGTGTTCGCGATCGGCAAGTCGATCTTCGAGCGCACCTGCGCGACCGACGTCGGCGAGCTGTGCCTGCGCCACGGCGGCGGCGGCCATGCCGCGGCCGGCACCTGCCAGATCGAGCACTCGATGGCCGACAAGATCCTCGACGAGCTGATCGCGGTGGCGAACCGGGACGAGGCGCTGCGGCTGCAGAACACGCGGGGGGCGTGAGGGGGGCGGGCTCGCGCTAGCGGCCCAGGTACGACCCCGCGAGCGTCACCACTTCGCCCCCCGTCCCCAGCTTGAAGCGCGCGAGCCCCGCGCCGCGCGCCGTGTCCACCCCGCCGAGATCGAGCGTGCGCACGCCGCGCTCGCGCAGCTCGAGCATCGCGTGCCACAGCAGCAGGTTGTGGGCGCCGAGCTCGCGACCGGCGTCGCCGACCCAGCCGATCTGGTAGGTCGCGGCCTCGCCGTGGACGAGGAACATCATGCCGGCGGCGGCATCGCGCCCGAGGTCGGCGCGCAGCGTCAGCACCGGCTCGCCACGATCCGCAGCGGGTCGACCGGCCTTCCCTCCAGTCCCTCCCGCCCCTCCCGCCCCGCCGACCGCCGTCTGCCACGCCTCGACGAAACCGTCGGGCAGCGCGATGTAGCCGCGCCGCTTGCGCTGCGCGAGCTCGTGGTCGAGCAGCCAGCGGTACTGCGCGGGCTTGGCTCCGACCCGTGCCACCTTCAGCGCCGAACGCTCGGCCGCGGCCAGCCGGTTGCGCCACTTGCCGTGCATCGCCGCACGCAGCGCATCGGGCGCCAGCGTCAGGTCCAGGCGCACGGTCGAGTGGCCGGTCATCACGCGCCGCAGCCGCGCGAAGCCGGTGCAGGCCTCGAGCGGCGCATCGGGGGTGAAGAGCAGCGCACGCGGCCATCGCAGCGGCGCGGACGCGCGGATCGCGCGCAGCGCCTCGGCCTGCCGCTCGGGCGTCGTGCCCGCCGCCCACACCGGGCCGTGCGAGCAGAGCGCCACCGGCAGCAGCCCGCCGATCCGACGCACCAGGAACTGCGCGGCGGCCACCGGCTCGCCGCCGTCGTCGACCCAGGCGCGCAGGCACTCGGTGCCGAGCGCGCCCATCGCCTCGCCGTAGGCCCAGTCCTGCTGCAGTGCCGCCGCCGCGGTACGATGCAGCCGCATCCACGCGTCGCGCTCGAGTCCGTTCCAGGTCGCCCGCATCCGCGCAGTGTACCGCCGGGGCCGCGGTCGGACGGGCCGGCGCAGGCGCCGATCCATCGCTGATCCACAGCCCGATCCACGTCCGATCCACGTCCGACCCGCTCTCCGATCCACAGCCCGATCCACCGCCGCCCGAGGCCCGCCGTGTTCCGCAAAGCCCCCGAGACGATCCTCGGTCACACGCTCCCCGAGCCGCGGCTCACCGCGGCCGGCCTGCTGACGATCGCGGCCTGGGCGACCCTGCCGGTGCTGGTGATCGGCTCGCTGCTCGACCTGCTCGCGCAGTGGGCCTTCGGGGTGTGCACCGGGCTGTGGTGCGTGTTCTGATCCGCAGCGGCTGATCCGTCCGCAAGGCGCCTGGGGCCGGGTTCCGCAGGCCGGTCGCGCCGCGCCCGGACGCCCCGGCACGCATGCTATCGTCGCCGCACACAACGACGAGGAGACCGTGCCATGTACGCTGGCCCGCACGCCCGCACGCACCCCGACCGGCCCGCCTTCATCATGGCGAGCACCGGCGCGCAGACGAGCTACGCCGAGTTCGAGGCCCGCACCAACCGGCTCGCGCACCTGCTGCGCGCGCACGGCCTGCGGCGGCTCGACCACTTCGCGATCTTCATGGAGAACAACGACCGCTACCTCGAGTCCTGCGGGGCCGGGGAGCGCGCGGGGCTCTACTACACCTGCGTGAACTCGTACCTCACGCCCGACGAGCTCGCCTACATCCTGATCAACAGCGAGTCGCAGGTGCTGGTCACCTCGCGCGGCAAGCTCGAGGTCGCCCTCAAGGCGATCGCGCAGTGCCCGCGCGTGACGCTGTGCCTGGTGGTCGGCGGCATCGACGGCGCGCCGCCCGCGCCCGCGCACTGCCGGGTCGCCGACTACGTGGACGCGACCGCGGCCTACCCCGACACGCCGATCGCCGACGAGGCGCTGGGCACGCCGATGCTGTATTCGTCGGGCACCACCGGGCGCCCGAAGGGCATCCTGCGGCCGCTGCCCGAGAGCGCACCGACGGAGATGCTCCCGCTCTTCCACTTCCTCAACAAGCTCTGGCGCTACCGGGCCGACATGGTCTACCTGTCGCCCGCGCCGCTCTACCACTCGGCGCCGCAGGCCGCGGTGTCGCTGACGATCCGCAACGGCGGCACCGTGGTGATCATGGAGCACTTCGATCCGGAGCAGTACCTGGCACTCGTCGAGCGCTACGCGGTCTCGCACACGCAGCTCGTGCCGACGATGTTCAGCCGGATGCTGAAGCTGCCCGAGGTGGCACGCCGCGCCCACGACCTGTCATCGCTAGAGATCGCGATCCACGCGGCCGCGCCCTGCCCCGCGCAGGTCAAGGAGCAGATGATCGCGTGGTGGGGTCCGATCATCCACGAGTACTACGGCGCGACCGAAGGCCTGGGCTTCACCGCCTGCGACTCGGCGGAATGGCTCGCGCACCGCGGCACCGTCGGCCGCGTGCTGCTCGGCGACCTGCACGTGCTCGACGAGGCCATGCAGCCGGTGCCCAAGGGGCAGCCCGGTGAGCTGTGGTTCAAGACCGCGACGCCCTTCGTGTACTTCAACGACCCCGAGCGCACGCAGCAGTCGCGCTCGGCCGACGGCACGATGAGCACGGTGGGTGACGTGGGCTACGTCGACGACGACGGCTTCCTGTACCTCACCGACCGCTCGACCTTCATGATCATCTCGGGCGGGGTGAACATCTATCCGCAGGAGTGCGAGAACCTGCTGATCACGCACCCCAAGGTGGCCGACGCGGCGGTGTTCGGCGTGCCGAACGAGGACCTGGGCGAGGAGGTCAAGGCGGTGGTGCAGGCGCTGGCCGGCGTCGAGCCGGGCCCCGCGCTCGAAGCCGAGCTGATCGCGTTCTGCCGCGAGCACCTGGCCTCGATGAAGTGCCCGCGCTCGATCGACTTCATCGACGCGATGCCGCGGCTGCCGACCGGCAAGCTCTACAAGAAGCCGCTGCGCGAGAAGTACTGGACGGGGCACGGCGGGAGCCGGATCGTCTGAGGCGCGGCGCCGGCGGCCCACGGCCGCCGGCCGGCTAGCTGCGCTGCGCCAGCCAGTCGTCGGCGTCGATCGTCTCGCCGTTCAGCACGCAGTGCGGTGCGCACAGCCCGAGCAGCAGCGGCAGCAGCGCCTCGGGCGGCTTGAGCGTCAGCGGGTCCTCAGCCGGGAAGGCGGCGGCCCGCATCGCGGTGCGCGTCGGTCCGGGGTTCACGATGTTGCAGCGGATCGCGGTGCCCGCGACATCCAGCGCGTAGAGCCCGGCCATCATGTCGAAGGCCGCCTTCGAGACCGCATAGGCGCCGGTGCCGGCCTTGCGCCGGCGGGCGACGCCAGTGCTCACGCAGACGACGCGGCCCGCGTCGGACGCGGCCAGCAGCGGATGCGCGGCGGCCAGCAGCACCCGGCTCGCATGGACGTTGACCTGGAAAAGGCGCCGCCACTCGGCCTCAGGCTGCTCGACGATCGGCGTGCGCACCCCGCCGATCGCGGCGTTGAGCACCAGCGCGTCGAGGCGCCCGATGTGCTCGCGCAGCAGCGCGGCGATCGGCGCCGCATCGTCGACGGCCTCGAGGTCGAGCGGCAGCGCGACCGGCTCGGGCCCGCGGGCGCGCAGCGCGGCCTCTGTGTCGGCGATCGCGGCCGGATCGCGGCCGGTGAAGGCGACCCGCGCGCCGTGCGCGGCCAGCGCCTCGCAGAGCACGCGGCCGATGCCGCGCGTGCCGCCGGTCACCAGTACAGTGCGACCGGCGAGGCCCTCGACGCTCATCGCGCGGGCGGCGGCGGCAGGCCGTCGGCCAGCAGGTCGGCGGTGATCGCCTCGACGTTCGGCGCGCCGCACAGCCGCATCGTGCGCTCGATCTCGTCGCGCAGGATCTCGAGCGCGCGCAGCGCACCGGCCTGCCCGGCGGCGCAGGCCCCGTAGAGCGTCGCGCGCCCGACCAGCACGCCGTCGGCGCCCATCGCGAGCGCCTTGACGACGTCGACGCCGCGGCGCACGCCGCCGTCGACCAGCACGCTCGCGCGTCCGGCGACCGCGCGCAGCACGCCGGGCAGCGCATCGAGCGTGGCGATGCCGCCGTCGAGCTGGCGCCCGCCGTGATTGGAGACCACGATCGCATCGACGCCGAGGGCGAGCGCGCGCTCGGCGTCGTCGGGCCGCACGATGCCCTTGACGATCAGCCGGCCGGGCCAGGCGTCGCGCACCGCGCGCAGGCCGTCCCAGTCGAACGACGGGTCGTAGTTGCGCCCGGCGGTGGAGACGATCCCCTTCGCCGTGGTGGCCGCCGGCGCGACGCCGCGCAGGTTCTCCATCACCGGCATGCCGCGCGCGAGCATTCGCAGCGACCAGCCGGGATGGGTCGCGAAGTCGACCAGGTTGCGCGGCGTGTAGCGGAACGGGATCGACATGTCGTTGCGGTAGTCGCGCTCGCGCTTGCCGCCGACCGGCAGGTCGACGGTGATCATCACCGCCTCGTAGCCGGCCACGCGCGCCCGCTCGATCAGCCGGAACGTGAAGCTGCGGTCCTTGACGATGTAGGCCTGGAACCAGAGCCGCCCGCCGGCCTGCTCGGCGATCTGCTCGATCGACGCGGTGGCGGAGGTCGACAGCGAGTACGGGATGCCGAAGTGGGCGGCGGCGCGCGCGATCATCACGTCGGCACCGTGCCAGCCGAAGCCCGCGGCCCCGGTCGGCGCGATCGCGATCGGCAGCGCCGACGTGCCGCCGACCAGGCGGGTCGACGGATCGACGCGCGCGACGTCGACCAGCACGCGCGGCATCAGCCGCCGGCGTGAGAAGGCCTCGCGGTTGTCGCGCAGCGTGGACTCGTCCTCGGCGCCGCCGTCGAACTGGTCGAAGATCGCGCGCGGCAGGCGCCGGCGCGCGAGCGTGCGCAGGTCGTCGACCGACCAGGCGCGCAGCGCGGCACGACGGGCATCGGCCTCGCGGCAGGCGGCCTCGACGGCCGCGCGGACCGCGTCGGTGCCGGCCCGAGCCTCGTGGACCTGCCCCGTGCCGCCGGACCCCACCCGCGCGGCCTGTCCGTCAGGCATGCACGGACGCGGACGCGGCGGCACCCGCCGTGCCCTGCGGCAGCACCTTGTCGGCCATCACCTGGCAGCGCTTGATCAGTCGCGGCTCGGTCGGACCGTAGTCGCCGATCGCCTTGTGGATGGTGCGCAGGTTGTCCCACATCAGCAGGTCGCCCTTCGTCCAGCGGTGCACGTGGACGAAGCGCTGCTGGACCTGGTGCTCGAACAGGAACGCGAGCAGCGCATCGCTCTCGGCGCGGTCCATGCCGTCGACGAACATCGCATAGCCGGGGTTCGCGTACAGCGTGCGCCGGCCCGACAGCGGATGGCGCATCACCAGCGGATGCGACACCGGCGGCTTGGCGGCGCGCTGCGCGGCGGTGAGCGGCGGCCGCGGGCTGCCCTTCTCGCGGCGCATCATCTCCCAGAACTTCTCGAAGTCGTGGGTCGCGGTGCGCCCCTCGATCTTCGCCTTCACGTCGTCCGGCAGCGTGTCGTAGGCGGCAGCCATGTCGGAGAAGCGCGTCTCGCCGAGCGGCTGCCCGTCGCGCTGCGGCACCTCGAGCGCGTAGAGCACGTTCGCGAAGGCGACCGTGCCGCTGTAGGACATGTCGGTGTGCCAGTCCTGCCCGGCATCGCCGATGCCGACCGGCTTGCCGTCGCGCTGGATGTTCGACAGGATCATCACCTGCGGCAGCCCGGGCTCCTGGAACATGCCGCCGACGTTGATCTCGGGCGTGCCGAAGCGCGACGAGAACTCGAAGAGCTGCTGCGAGGTGAGCTGCTGCGCCGGAAAGCGCAGCACGCCGTGCGCGGCGATCGCATCGATCACCGTCTGCCACTGCGCCTCGTCCAGCGGTCGCGACAGGTCGAGTCCCTCGACGCTCGCCGCCAGGCCGGTGCCGCTCGGCACCACGCGGATCCCGGTCGCTTCGCTCATGCTCGTGTCTCCCCCTGCGCCCCGGGCGGGGCGATCACGTTGGTCGGCCGGCCCGCGGCGAACGCGAGCAGGTTGTCGAAGGCGTCGCCGAACAGCACCTCGTAGCCGTCACGCGTCACGTAGCCCAGGTGCGGCGCGAGCAGCACGTTGTCGAGTGCGAGCAGCGGGTCGTCGGCGGGCAGCGGCTCGACGTCGAACACGTCGAGCGCGGCCATGCCGGGGCGGCCCGCGCGCAGCGCGGCGACCAGCGCGCCCGGCTCGATCAGGCCGGCACGTGCGGTGTTCACCAGCAGCGCGTCGGGCTTCATCCTCGCGAGGTCTGCGGCGCGCACCGCATGGCGCGTGCCCTCGTTCATCGACAGGTGGATCGACAGCACGTCGCTGCGCTCGAACAGCTCGGCCTGCGAGCCCGCGAGCGCATGACCGTCGCGCGCGGCCCGCTCGCGCGAGCCCTCGCGGCCGTGCACCAGCACGTGCATGCCGAACGCGCGCCCGTAGCCCGCGACCTTCGCACCGATGCGGCCATAGCCGAGGATGCCGAGCGTCAGTCCGCTCAGGACCCGCCCGATCGTGGTCTGCCAGCGCCCCTCGCGCATGCGCCGGTCCTCGAGCGCGATGTGGCGGGTCGCGGCCAGCACCAGCGCCCAGGTCAGTTCGGGCGCTGAAGCCCCCGAGCCGCGGCCCTGGCAGACGGTGATGCCGCGCGCCCCGGCGGCGGCCATGTCGACGTGCCCGCTCAGCGGGCCGGTGAGGCTGATCAGCTTCAGGCGCGCCGGCAGCCGCTCGATCTGCTCGCGGGTGAAGCGCGTGCGCTCGCGGATCGCGACGACCGCATCGAACCCCTCGAGGCGGCGTGCGATCGCATCGACGTCGGTCAGCGTGTCGCGGAAGACCTCGACCTCGTGACCGGCGAGCCGCCCGAAGCACTCGAGGCTGCGGGCCGCGTCCTGGTAGTCGTCGAGGATCGCGATGCGCATGCTCATTCGCCCTTGACGCCCGCGGCCTTGATCAGCCGGTCCCAGCGCTCGTAGTCCATCTGCAGCCAGGTGCCGAGCTCGGCCGGGGTCGTGCCCACCGCGACCGCGCCCAGGCCGCGCAGCTTCTCGCGGGTCTCGGGCTTCGCGACCGAGGCGCGGATCGCCGCCGACAGCTTGTCGACGATCGCCGCCGGCGTGCCCGCCGGGGCGAGGAACGGGATGCCGGGCGAGTAGTCCTCGAAGCCGGGGTAGCCGAGCTCGGCCATCGTCGGCACGTTCGGGAAGTCCGGATGGCGCTTCGCGGTGGTCACGGCCAGCGCCTTGAGCCGCTTGGCCGCGACCTGGTCGGCGATGCCCACCATCGGATAGAACATGAAGCTCACGCGCCCGCCGATCACCTCGGTGAGCGCCGGCGCGTTGCCCTTGAAGGGCACGTGCGTCATGTCGGTCTTCGTGAGGTTGCCGAGCGCCGCGGCGGCCAGGTGCGCCGAGCCGCCGTGGCCGGCCGAGCCGTAGGTGACCGCGCCGGGCTTGGTCTTCGCCTGCGCGATGACGTCGGCGAGCGAGGTGATGGGCGACTCGTAGCCCGTCACCGCGATCATCGGCACCGTCGCCGCCAGGCTGATCGGCACGATGTCCTTGAGCGGGTTGTACTTCGCCTTGTCGGGCATCAGGATCGGGTTGATGTTGTGCGCGAGCGTGGCCGCGATCAGCGTGTAGCCGTCGGGGGCCGCGCGCATCAGCTCCTGCGTGGCGATCAGCGAGTTCGCGCCGGCCCGGTTCTCGACGATCACCGACTGGCCGAGCGACAGCGTCATGTCGGCGGCGACGATCCGCGCGATCACGTCGGTCGGGCCGCCGGGCGCGAAGCCGCACAGCACGCGGATGGTCTTGGTCGGGAACTCCTGGGCGTGCGAGACGCGCTGCGCGGCCAGCAGGCCACCGGCGGCCAGCGTGAGGACCGTGCGACGGCGTTGCGTCGAGATCGTGCTCATGGGTGTCTCCTCTGGTGCTTCGTGGACGGCGTACGTGGCGCCGCGGGGGTCATCCAATGCCGTGCTCGAGCACGCCGACGCGCTCGACCTCGAGCCGCAGGCGGTCGCCGCGCTTGAGCCACAGCGGCGGCGTGCGGAACGCACCGACGCCCGAGGGCGTGCCGGTGGCCAGCACGTCGCCCGGCTCGAGCGTCATGAACCGGCTGACATAGGCGATCAGCAGGTCGACCGGGAAGATCATCTCGGCGGTGCTCGCGTCCTGCATGCACTCGCCGTTGAGGTGCAGCGACAGCCGAAGGTGCTGCGGATCGGGCACCTCGTCGCGCGTCACCAGCCACGGCCCCATCGGGCAGAAGCCGTCGAAGCTCTTGGCGAAGGTGGTCTGCGGCGGCGACACGTCGAACTGGAACTCGCGCGCGCTCACGTCGTCGAGCACCGTGTAGCCGGCCACCACCTCGAATGCGCGCTCGCGCGGCACGTCGCGCGCGAAGGCGCCGATCACCACCGCGAGCTCGACCTCGAAGTCGAGCTTCAGCGCGGGCGAGGTCGGCACCGTGCCGCCCGGGCCGATCACGCTCGAGGGCAGCTTGGAGATGATCCGCGGCTGCTCCTGCGTCGCGCCGCCGGCCTCCTTGGCGTGCTCGCCGTAGTTGCGACCGACGGCCACGACCTTGCCCGGGCGCGGCACCGGCGCGAGCAGTTCGACGTCGGCCAGCAGGGGCGCACGCTCGAGTTCGCCGGCGGCCCGCGCGGTTGCCACGCGGGCCTCGACCGCGGCCAGCCCCTGCGCGCCGGCCGCCAGCAGCCGCAGCATGCCCGGGTCCTGCCGCGACGTGCCGCGCAGGGCGAGGACGTCGGCGGCATGCTCGGACAGCGCGCTCGAGGCGACGGCATCACCGACGTCGAGCACCCGGCCGTCGATGACGACACCGACCCGCGGCTCGCGGCCCGGGCCGCGATGGCTCACCAGCTTCATGCGATCTCCTGGGGCGGACGCCCGGTGCTCAGCGTGCGGGCAGCGCGTTGCGGAACTCGAACTCGGGGATGGCGCGCTGATCGGCGATCCACCAGCGGCCGTCGGCGTGGACGAAGCGGGTCTCGACGAGCAGGAAGCGCAGCGGCCCGTCGATCGTCTGCGGCGCCGGCCGGCTCACGCCTTCGTCGGCGCGATAGCCGATCATGTAGGCGATCATCCGCGCGGTGCCCGCCGACTGCTCGGCGATGAACGGGTTGGTCACCACGTGCCGGATGCGCTGCGAGCGCGGACGCTCCTCGAGCGCGGCACGGATCTGGGCTCGGCCCGCCAGCACCTTGCCCTGCCGGTGCCAGACCGCGTCCTCGCGCATCAGGCCCTGCAGCTCGTCGTAGCGGAACTCGTCGAGGCACCAGAAGAACCGGTGCGTGAGCTGGACCAGGGCGTCGAAGGTGGATTCGGTTGCCATTTCGGAAACAGCCATGGCGAGTCTCGGTTCGGCCGAGGGTGCCCGCAGGCACCCCGGAAAGGGGGGCCCGGGTCCGCTCTTCGGCGGCATCGGGCGTCTCCTCCACCCGGGATGGAGCGATTCTAGGAGCCCGGGACGCCGGCAGCTAGAATCCGCTGGAAAATTGATCGTTTCCGCTTTGGAAACAACCACCGGGGCTGGAGCATGGACAGGCTGCGCTGCATGGAAGTCTTCATCGAGGTCGCGCGCACCGGGTCGTTCGCCGCGTCCGCACGCAACCTCGGCATGTCGCGCGCCGCGGTCACCAAGCATGTGGCACGGCTCGAGGACCTGCTGGGCGCGCGCCTGCTGAACCGCACGACCAAGCAGGTGGGCCTGACCGAGGCCGG
>CAIUGQ010000682.1 GCA_903898725.1 uncultured Burkholderiales bacterium
CGCTGCAGGCCGCGCTCGCCTCGGCCGCCACCTTCGCGGTGGGTGCGGCGCTGCCGCTCGCGGCCGCGCTCCTCGCCCCGCTCGCCGCGCTCGCGCCCACCGTCACCGTCGCCTCGCTCGTCTGCCTGGCCGGCCTCGGCTGGATCGCGGCCCGCGCGGGCGGCGCGTCCGGGCCCAGGGGGTCGCTGCGCGTGACCTTCTGGGGCGGGCTCGCGATGGCGCTCACCTGGGGGGCGGGCCGCCTCTTCGGCGCCGTCGGCTGACCCCGGCCCCGCGGGCCGCCGCGCCGCACTGCCATCCGCGGCGCGGTCCACGGGCGCGGTACCATTCGGCCCGAGTCGAACGCCTCACAACACACTCACAACGACCGGAGACACCATGACCGACCGTCGAACCGTCCTGCGTGCCGCGGCGGCCGCCGCCGCCGCCGGCGCCCTGCCCGCCGCCCGCGCGCAGCAGGCCTTCCCCGCCCGCCCGATCCGCCTGATCTGCCCGTGGACCGCGGGCGGCACGACCGACATCGTCATGCGCTCGTGGGCCGAGAGCGCCTCGAAGATCCTCGGACAGCAGGTGATCCTGGAGAACAAGGCCGGCGCCGGCGGCACGCTGGGCGCCGTGGAACTGGCCAACAACGCCAAGCCCGACGGCTACACCCTCGCGCAGCTCCCCCAGAGCGTCTTTCGCATCCCGCACATGCAGAAGGTGCAGTTCGACACCACGAAGGACTTCACCTGGATCATCTGCATGACCGGGTACACCTTCGGCCTGGTGGTGCGCGCCGACTCGCCCATCAAGGACATCAAGGACCTGGTCGCGTTCGCCAAGGCCAAGCCGGGCGAGTTCACCTACGGCTCGCCGGGCGTGGGCACCAGCCCGCACCTCGCCGTCGAGGAGTTCGCCGCCAAGGCCGGCATCAAGCTGCAGCACGTGCCCTTCAAGGGCGTGGCCGACGGCCTGCAGGCGCTGATCGGCGGCCACACCATGGGCCACAGCGACTCCACCGGCTGGGGCCCGCAGGTCGAGGCCGGGCGCCTGCGCCTGCTCGCCACCTACGGCAGCAAGCGCACCAAGCGCTGGCCGACCATCCCGACCCTCAACGACCTCGGCTACGAGACCGTGTCGGACTCGCCCTTCGGCGTGTGCGGCCCCAAGGGCATGGACCCGGCTGTCGTGAAGACCCTGCACGACGCATTCCGCAAGGTCATCGACGACCCGATGGTGGTGCAGACCCTTGAGAAGTACGACCAGCCGGTGATCCACATGGACACCGCCCAGTACACCAAGTTCGCGCTGGAGACCTTCAACGCCGAGAAGGCGACGGTCGAGCGGCTGGGTATGAGCGCGCCGAAGTAAGGCGGGGCCTCAGCCCCCCTGCTCCGCCTGGGATGCGGCCTGCGGATCCGACGCCACCGGGTCCGACGGCAGCATCCCGATGATGCGGCCCGGGTTGAACTCGGTGAGCTGCATCGCCGCGTCCACCCCGTAGCGCGTCGCCAGGGCCATGCGCGCCATGCCCATGCGCGGCGGCCGGTGCGCCAGGTTGTGCGCATCCGAGGCGACCGCCGTGACGTGCCCGCCATCGAGCAGCACCAGCGAGGTCTTGAGCGCCTTCGACCCGAACTGCCCCGTCACCGAGGCCGCGGTGAGCTGCAGCAGACACCCCTGCTTGACCAGCGGCAGCACCCTGCGCGGGTCGCGCATCACGTCCTTGTTGCGCTCCGGGTGCGCGATCATCGGCTGATAGCCGCGCGCCTGCAGGTACGCGACCGCGTTGTGCGTGCCCGCCGGGATGTGCGAGTCGGGCAGCTCCAGCAGCACCACCCGACGCCCCTCCCAGGTGCCGAGCGTGGGCAGCTCGTCGCGCTCGGCAAGCTCCAGCGACTCCGGCAGCAACCGCACCTCGCCCCCGAGCGATACGTCGAACGGCAGGTTCGAGGTGCGCAGCGCCGCCCGAAACGCCTCGAACCCCGCCGCGAGACTGCTGCGGGTGTTGTCCCATTGCCCCGGAAACACATGCGGCGTGAGCACCGCATGCCGAATGCCGTCATGGGCCGACGCCGTCGCGAGCGCGATCGCCTCCTCGAGGGAGTCCGCACCGTCGTCGACGAAGGGGAGGTAGTGGCAGTGGAGGTCGATCACGGGGGCGAGTGTAGCAATGGGTCCGGGGCAAGCGGCGGATGCCGGCGCGCGCCGGTGGCAGGCAGACCGTCAAGCGACAGGACGCATCCGTGCCGCTACCGCGCGGTACATCACGGCTCCGAGCGCAAGGCCTGCGAGGTCCGCAAGGATGTCGAGCAGATCGAAGCTCCGATACGTCAAGAGACCCTGCAACACCTCATCAGCACACCGAACCCCACATGGCCTGAAAAGAGCCACAGCACACGACCGGGCCAGCCATACAACGCGAGAAAGGCGAGCACGGCGAAGGCCAGCACGTGATTGCCCTTGTCCCAGCCCGTGGACAACGCCGCTGCAGAATCGTTCGGCAACAGCGACAGGATGAGCACAGCCACCAGGCACACCCCATGCGCAATCTTGACGAGAACATGACGCAAGGGCATTGGGTCGACGCCTGTCGATGGAGGCGCGATCGTGTCGCACCTGCAAGCCGCCGAACAGGACAGACTGCACGGTCGCGAGCGTCGGCGACGAACTGTGCGAAACCTCATGTCAACGCAGTTACGTAGGCTGATCGGGTGATGCCGTCAACCTGCGATTCCGGGACCATTACGCATCACCTCAAAGGGTTGCGCGGATGCTTTTCAGCCCTCTTTTTGTTGCGCTCGCGATCGCCCTAGTGGCAGTCCCGCTGTTGATACGCCTGGCGCGCAAGGTCGGGCTGGTCGACACACCTACGGCCCGAAAGCAGCATCAAGGTGC
>CAIUGQ010000683.1 GCA_903898725.1 uncultured Burkholderiales bacterium
CCCGGGGGGGCCGACCGCCCCCTCGCCGTCGCCTACAGCGGCGGACTCGATTCCTCGGTCCTGCTGCATGCCGCGGTCTCGCGCCTCGGTGCCTCGCGTGTGCTCGCGCTGCATGTGCACCACGGCCTGCAGCCGGCGGCCGACGACTGGGTCGCGCACTGCGGGGCACGGGCCGCGGCGCTCGGCGTGGCGTTTCGTGCGCTGCATGCCCGCGGCGCGCCGGCACCCGGCGAGAGCGTCGAGGGCTGGGCGCGCGGCGTGCGCTACGCGCTGCTGCTCGAGGCCGCGCATGAAGCCGGCGCGCGGGCGCTGGCCACCGCACACCACGCCGACGACCAGGCCGAGACGCTGCTGCTGGCGCTCGGCCGGGGCTGCGGTCTGGACGGACTCACCGGCATCGCGCCGCAGGACATGCGCGAGGGCATGGTCGTGCTCCGGCCGATGCTCGGGCTCGGGCGGGAGGCGTTGCGCGACCATGCGCTCGAGCACGGGCTGGACTGGGTCGAGGACCCGAGCAATGCCGACCTGCGGGTGCCTCGCAGCGCACTGCGCCTGCGGGCGCTGCCGATGCTCGAGTCGGTGCTGCCCGGCTGGGCGGCCAACGTGCCCGCGGCCCTCGAGGCGCTGCGCGATGCGCGCGCCATCGTCGACGCGCGTGCGGCCGAGGACCTTGCCGCCGCAGTGTCCCGCCCGGCGCCGTCGGGTCCGGGGCGGGATACGTCGCAGGGCCTGCTCGATCGCCGCGTGCTGGCCGCGCTCCCGCCGGCACGCACCGATGCGGCGCTGCGCGCCTGGGTCGCGTCGCTCGGCGAGCCGCCTCCGTCGCGGGCCAAGCTCGCGGTGCTTCGCGCACAGCTCGTCGACGGCACCTCGGCCTCGGCCGTGCAGGTCCACGGCGGGCATCGGCTGCACCGCTACCGGGACGGCCTTTGGGCGGAGGCGGGACCGCCGCCAGCCTCACCTCAAGCGCGTGTCCTGTGCTGGGCGGGCGAGCCGGCGCTGCCGCTCGGGGCGACGGGGACGCTGCGGTTCGAACCGGTGGTCGGCGGCCTCGATGCGCGCTGGCTCGCGGCCCAGACGCTGCACGTCGGTCCGGTCGCCTCGTCGGCACGGCTCAGGCCCGATCCGGCGCGGCCGAGCCGGAGCATCAAGAACCTGCGTCAGGAGGCCGGTCTGCCGTCAGCGCTGCGCGCCGCCTGCCCCGGTGTCGCGGTCGGAGGGAGGCTGCTGTGGGCGGCGCCCTTCGGACTCGACCGCGACCCCCGCTGGCCGACCGCGCCGCAGGGGATCACGCTGCGCTGGGAGCCGCCTGCGTCGGCGCCGGCGATGCGCGCCTGGGCGTCGCTCAGCGTTTCCAGCACTTGTCCGCGCCCAGCGACCCGGTGACGTTGCGCACGCCGACGCTGGTCAGCTCGAAGGTGCCGCACTGGTCGGCGGTGTCGATCGGAACGGCCTGGACCGTGTACGACTGCGCGGCAAGGCTCGAGACCGTCACGTCGTAGCGCTTGTCGCCGCCGCCGCTGGGGGAGCGCTTGAGCTCGGCCGGCAGGTCGCTCGCGGCGAGCACGTCCGTGCACGGCGGATTGGTCGCGGCGTTGATCCGGATGTAGCTGTTGCACTCCGCATAGCGCCGTTCGAGCCAGCTCGAGGCCTGCTGCAGCGTCAGCTGCGCATCGGAGCGAGCCGCACGGCGCATGTACTCCCGGTAGCTCGGTACCGCGACGGCGGTGAGGATGCTGACGATCACGACCGAGACCATGATCTCGATCAGCGTCATCCCGCGCTGGCGGCTGCGCGCACCGAAGGCGGCGCACGAGGCGGAGGAGGTGGACATCATGGTCATTCCTATCGCACCTGGTTCCACGCGGCACGCGGGTTCCAGCCCCGGCTGATGTCGACCTGCGACAGGCCGCCGGTGCCGGCGTTCAGCGTGAGCTTGACCCGGCCGTTGGTCTTGCGGATCGGGGTCGGACTCGCCAGCACGCCGTCGAGGCGGTAGGCCGCGCCCGTCGTGCTGCCGGTGCCGAACAGCGCCACGCCCTGACCGTTGAACGGCGACAGGGTCATCACCCAGGAGGTGACGTTCGAGCCGCAGGGGTCCGCAGCGCTGGTAGGCCGGACCGTCGAGACCGTCATCAGCGACAGCTCGGGCATGTAGTTGACGGCCATGGTCACCCGCTCGCCGTTGTTGGCG
>CAIUGQ010000684.1 GCA_903898725.1 uncultured Burkholderiales bacterium
CCAGCCCGCGGGTGGCGCGCTCGGCCGCGCCGCGCGCGTCACCCGAGGCGAGCCGCGCGCGCGCGCCCAGCACCTCGAAGTACGGATGTCCGCCCGGCGTCAGCGCCTCGGCCTGCACGAGGGCCGACTCGACGCGTGCCCAGTCACGCTGGGCGGCCGCCACGCTCGCCAGCCCGAACCACGGCCCGGGACCCGCCTTGGGACTCTGCCGCACCGACTGCTCGGCGAGCCCGCGGGCGGTGCGTCGCCCTTCGGCGCTGTCGTCGGCCAGCACGCGCAGCCGGGCGCGCAGCAGCTGGAACTCGATCGAGTCGGCTCGCTGACGGTAGCGGGTCTCGCGCAGCCGCAGCTGCATGTCGCCGATCCGCTCGCCGGTCACCGGGTGGGTGCGCAGGTAGGCCGGGGCGTTCGTCTCGTAGAAGCGGCTCGCCTGCTGCAGCCGCCCGAAGAAGCTCACCATCGACTGCATGTCGAAGCCGGCCTGGCGCAGGATCTCGAAGCCGACCCGGTCGGCCTCGCGCTCGGCCTCGCGGGAGAACGACAGCATGTTGCTGCGGGCCATCTCGCCGCCGATCAGGAAGCCGCCCATCGCGGCCTGCGGGTTGGAGCGCGCCGCGAGCAGGGCCAGCACCATGCCCGCCATCGTCACCAGCGAGACCTGCTTCTGCTGGGCGAGCATCCGCGCGATGTGCCGCTGCGTGACATGCCCGATCTCGTGGGCCAGCACCGCAGCGACCTCGGACTCGCTGTCGGCGGCGGTCAGCAGGCCGGTGTGCACGCCGATGTAGCCGCCGGGCAGCGCGAACGCATTGATGGACGGGTCGGACAGCGCGAAGAACTCGAAGCTCGTCGAGCCCGCCGCCGCCGTCGCCGACAGCGGCGCGGCCAGCCGGTTGATGTAGTCGACCACATCCGCATCGTCGAGCCACACCGGGTCGCGGCGGATCTGCCGCATGATCGATTCGCCGAGCCAGCGCTCCGCCTGCGGCGACAGGTCGTCCGCCGACGGATCCCCGAGCCGCGGCAGGTTGTCGATCTGCGCGGCCACCGGCACCGGGCCGAGCGCCAGCGCTGCGACGAGCGCAGCGGCGACGCCGCGTGCTCGCAGTCCGGCCGGTCGGAGGGGGGTGGGCATGTTGCTATGATAGGCGCGCCATGACCGCGCCCTCGCCCCACCTCGCGCCGCCGGCGCCGTCGGATTCGCCGCTCACGCCGGCGCTCACGCATTTCGATGCGACCGGCCAGGCCCACATGGTCGATGTGGGTGGCAAGGCGATCACCCTGCGGCGCGCCGTCGCCCGCGGCCGGATCACGATGCGCCCCGAGACCTTCGAGCTCGTGCGCAGCGGCGGCGCGAAGAAGGGCGACGTGCTGGGCATCGCCCGCATCGCCGCGATCCAGGCGGCCAAGCGCACCTCGGACCTCATCCCGCTGTGCCACCCGATCGCGCTGACCCGGGTCGCGGTCGAGCTCGAGCTCGACGCGGATGCGCCGGCGGTGGTGTGCACCGCCACGGTCGAGTGCGAAGGCCGCACCGGCGTCGAGATGGAGGCCCTGACCGCGGTGCAGGTCGGCCTGCTCACCGTCTACGACATGTGCAAGGCCGTGGACCGTGGCATGACCATGACCGACGTGCGGCTGCTGGAGAAGCACGGCGGCAAGAGCGGCAGCTTCGTCGTCCCCGGCTGAGATGGCCTCCGAGGGCGTGCGGCGCTACATCGACCTGCAGCCCGGCGACCCGGCGCCCTGGTTCGAGCAGCGCGGCTGCGAGAACCCCCGCTATGTGTTCGACACGGCCGCCGGCCGCTGGCTGGTGCTCTGTTTCTTCGCCTCGGCCTCGGACCCGGTCGGCCGCGAGGCGCTGGCCGCCGCGCTGGCCCGCCGGGACCTGTTCGACGACGCGCACGCCAGCTTCTTCGGCGTGACCCTCGACCCGGGCGACGAGAAGCGCGGCCGGGTCCGCGACAGCATGCCGGGGATCCGCTTCCTCCTCGACTTCGACGGGCGCGTCTCGCGCGCCTACGGCGCGATTCCCGCCGACTCGCAACCCGGCGGTGGCCGCGTGCCGGTGCAGCGCTTCTGGTTCGTCATCGACCCCACGCTGCGGATCGTCGCGAAGATCCCGTTCGGCACCGACGGCGCCGGACACCGGGAGGCGATCGCATTGGTCGAACGGCTGCCGGCCCCCGGACGCCACGCGGGCGTCGAGCTGCAGGCACCGGTGCTGCTGCTGCCCGACGTCTTCGAGCCCGAGCTGTGCGAGGCCCTGGTCGCCGCCTACGACCGGATCGGCGGCACGCCGTCGGGCTTCATGCGCCAGATCGACGGGCGCACGGTGCTGGTCAGCGACCCGGGTCACAAGCGGCGCAGCGACTGCCACATCGAGACGCCCGAGCTCATCGCGCGGATCCAGGCCCGGATCAGGCGACGCGTGGTGCCCGAGATCCGCAAGGTCCACCAGTTCGAGGCGACCCGGATGGAGCGCTACATCGTCGCCTGCTACGACGCCGAGGATGCCGGGCACTTCAACGCACATCGCGACAACACCACCCGCGGCACGGCCCATCGGCGCTTCGCGGTGTCGGTCAACCTGAACGCTGGGTTCGACGGCGGCGAGGTCGGGTTTCCGGAGTACGGGCCGCGGACCTTCAAGCCGGCGCCGGGGGCGGCCCTGGTGTTCTCGTGCTCGCTGCTGCATGCGGTCACGCCGGTGCGCCGTGGCCGGCGCCTGGCGTTTCTGCCGTTTCTCTACGACGATGCCGCCGCGAAGCTGCGCGAAGGGAACAACGCCTATCTCGCCGACGGGCTCGGCCCGTACCGCCCCCAGGACCCGGACCCGGCCCGATCGGATACGCCGTCAGGCAGCGAGCCGGCCCTCAGCCGCGGAACAGATTGATCGCGGCTAGCGCGACGAAGCCGACAGAAGCCAGCACGATCGCCCAGACGGCGAGTGCGGATCCGGCCTGAGACAGGGGTGAGCGGTACAGAGAGCTGCGCATCGTTGATCGAACCTCCGGGCGCGAAGCGTACCTGCAGCATGCGCGTCCGGCCGATCGCCGAGACCTCTTTTCACTCCGTCCCACACAAGTGTTGTGGCGATGCCGCATCGCCTTGGTGCACAGCGGCCCGCCGGGTCGTCCGCCGGGCCGGTCAGTCGCGGAAGTAGACCATCTGGATGCTGCTGGCCAGGAGCGTGCCGTCGTCACCCCAGACCTCGGCGCGCTGCTCGAAGAAGCCCTGGCCGAAGTGCACGCCCCGCGCGCAGGCCAGCACCGGCCGCGCGCCCTGCCTGGCCAGCGCGGCGGCGTCCGCATGGATCAGGGTCGTGATCGAGACCGTCCCGATCGGCGTGAAGCGCTGGCGCCGCCGGAACACCCGCGGGTAGAAGGCATCGCAGATCGCGGCGAGCGCGGGCGCATCGAGCGGGCGCTCCGGCAGGTCGCGGATCCACATCATCGTGCGCGAATGCGGCAGTTCCTCGCCGATGTCCAGGTCCGGCCAGCCACCTTCGATGAAGCGCATCTCGTAGCGCTTCGCCCATTCGATCCCGATGCGCGGCACCGAGGCCTCGACCTCGGCGGCCGGCGGCACCTCGGGCAGGGTCAGCTCCCGCGCCGTCCAGGTGTCGCGGCGCACGGCGAACACCGCGGTCGCGGTCGACGCCGGCTGACCGCCCTGATCGAGCGACAGGGTCCAGTGCTGGGTGCCGCGGTTGGTGCGCGCCGGGCGCGCCTCGATCTCGAAGGCCCCCGCCGCGACCGGCCCGGCGTAGTTGACGGTCAGTGCCAGCGGCTCGCCGAGCCGATCGGGATGGTCCATCGCCGCCCGCAGGAGCACCGCTGCGGTGATGCCGCCGAACGGGCCGACCATGTTCGCCCAGGGCGCGGTCGTCCGGCCCGCGAAGCGGTGCCCGCCCAGGGGGGCGAGCTGCAGCGCATCGTCGAGGGGGTGGGCGTCCGGATCGGTCGTGGGCGTTGCGTTCGGGGCGGCGGGAGGCTGCGGGAGTCCGGAGTCGGTCATGGGAAGATGAATGGGTGATCAGAGACGATCGGAGATGAATCAGGTCGGATCAGCGCCGGTTCAGCGCGCGAGGGGTGCTGCCGGCTCGCCCCGGGCGGACGTGGGCGGCGCCTGCCGCGCCCCCCAGCGGGTCAGCCTGACCGACAGCCCGGTGGCGACGCCGTAGATCAGCATCCCGCCGGCGACGAGCGCGAAATACTGCCAGGCCTCGGCATCGTGTCTCGCCAGCCACGCGCCGGCGACGGCGACCAGCACCAGCCGCACCGTCGAGGCGAGCACCGGTCCGAGCACCTTGCCCGAGCCCTGCGAGGCGAAGTACAGCGTGAGCCCGAAGCCGAAGGCCGCGAAAGCCGGGCCCGCCCAGCGCAGGTAGGACCGGGCATGGACGAGCACCGCCTCGTCGGCGGTGAACAGCGTCGCCCAGGCGTCCGGGGCGACCGAGACGATCGCCCCCAGCGCGCCGAGCATGAGTGCCGACACGCTCGCCGCTGTCCAGGCCACCCGCCGCGCCCGGGCGACATCACCGGCACCGATCGCCATGCCCACCATCGGCACCGACGCGACGCCGATGCCGAAGGCGACCGGGATCAGCAGGAATTCGAGGCGCTGGCCGATGCCGTAGCCGGCAAGGGCCTCGACGCCGAGCCGCGCCACCAGGCCGGTGAAGATCAGCACCGTCAGCACCGACTGCACCGGCGACAGGCAGGCGAGCGCACCGACCTTCAGGATGTCGGCGAACAGATCGCCGCGCAGCGCGATGCCGCGCAGGCGCAGCGTGAGCCGCGCCCGTCCGCTGCCCAGCCACCAGGCCAGGAACGCGACGCCGGCGGCGGTCGCGATGATCTGGCCGAACGCGACGCCGGGCATGCCGTAGCGCGGGATCGGCCCGATGCCCAGCCCGAGCGCCCCGCCGATCAGGATCTGCAGCACGGACGAGACGAGCAGCGTGAGCGAGGGCACGCGCATGTCGCCGGTGCCGCGCAGCACCGAGGCGAGCGTGTTCAGCAGCCAGATCAGCACCGCGCCGAAGAACAGCACGCCGGCGTAGCGGACCGCCTCGTCGAGCACCTCGCCCCGGCCGCCGAGCGCCCGGTAGAGCATCGGACCGAGGGCGAGGAACACCACCGTGGTGACCAGTCCGGCGACGGTGCCGATCACCACCGCATGGACCGCGAGCGTGCGGGCCCGCTCCGGGTCCTTCGCGCCGAGCGCACGGCTCACCGCCGAGGACACGCCGCCGCCCATCGCGCCGGCCGACATCATCTGCACCAGCATCGCGAACGGGAAGACCAGCGCCATCGCGGCGAGCGGCGCGGTGCCGAGCAGACCGACATAACGCGTCTCGGCGATGCCGACGGCGACCGACATCGTCATCGCCAGCACGTTGGGCAGCGCCAGGCGCAGCAGGGTCGGCAGGATCGGGCCGGAGGTCAGCGACATGGCGTCTCGTGCTTGGGGCGGACGCTCGGACCGCGGGTTGAAGGTCGCATATAGGTTGCATATGCAATCGTTGCAGCTACAATGTACCGATGGTCGACGCCGTTGTCCAACCCCGGGGCTGCACGAACTTCAAGCTGCGCCAGCTGCTGCGCGCCGTCGCGCGCCTGTACGACGCCGAGTTCGCCCGCGCGGGGCTCAAGGGCACGCAGTTCTCGCTGCTGTCGCACGTGATCGAGATGGCGCCGGTCCGGCCCGCGGAGCTGGCGCGCAGCATGGGTCTGGATGCCTCCACGCTGACGCGCAACCTGCGCGTGCTCGTCGAGCAGGGCTGGGTGGTCCAGGGTCCAGGCACCGATGCGCGCAGCCGGCTCGTCACCCCCACCGCCGCCGGCCGGGCCAAGCAGATCGAGGCGAGACGCCACTGGAAGCGCGCGCAGCTCGCGCTGCAGGAGCGGCTCGGCGCCGGACAGGTTGCGGCGCTGCACGCGCTGATCGACGACGGCCTGGCACGGCTCGACGAGGGTGAGGATCTCGAGCCCGGCGAGGCTGGCTGATCCTTGCGAGGCCGGCTGATCCCGGCGAACTCGGCCAAGCCCGACTGATCCCGGCGAACCCCACCGAGCCCGGCGAGCCCCACCAAGCCCGGCGAGCGCGGCTGGGCGCCGGTGCAATGCGATACTGGGCCATGCACCAGACCGCAGCCCTGTCAGACTCCCCGCCGCGCCTCGAGGGCGCCCCGAACTTCCGCGCCGTCGCGCCGCTGGCCGTGGCGGACGGCCGCCTGCTCCCCCACCGGATCTTCCGGTCCGACGCGCTTCACCGGCTGACCGACGCCGACGTCGGCGCGCTCGCCACGGTGCGGATCGACGCCGTGCTCGACCTGCGCCGCGACGACGAGCGCCGCCAGATGCCGAGCCGCTGGCCGGACCCGCGGCCGCGCGAGATGCTGACCTTCGACGTCCACGCCGACCTGCAGGCGGTCCGCGCCGGCGGCTGGCGCGTGCACCTCGAGCAGCCGGACTTCGATGCGCGCGCTGCGCACCAATGGATGGACGAGACCTACGGCCGCATGCCGGCGGCGCTCGCGTCGGCCGTCCACGAGGCGGCCCGTCGGCTCGCCCGGCGCGGCGACGCCTCGACCCGGGTGCTGGTGCACTGCACTGCCGGCAAGGACCGCACCGGCTTCGTGGTCGCGATGCTGCTGGCCGCGCTCGGGGTGCCGCGCGAGGCGATCGTCGACGACTACCTCGAGAGCTCGCGCCGTCGCCCGCCGGCGATGCTCGCCGACATGCTGATCGCGCTGTCCGGCATCGAAGCCGATGCGCGGATGCGGACGGCGATCGAGACCATCGCGGACGTGCGGGCCGACTGGCTCGAGACGGCGCTGCGGACCGCCGAGCAGCAGCATGGCTCGCTCGACGGCTATCTCACGGCCGCGGGCGTCGATGCGCCGCTGCGCGCCGCGCTGCGTCGCACCCTGATCGTCCGGACCTGATCGTCCGAACTTGATCGTCCGAACTTGATCGTCCGACCGGGGGGCGCCCGCAGCGGGCGACCGCCCCGGGCCCCGCCCGGCCGGACGGTGCCTCACTGCTCGAGCTTGATGCCGGCGTCCCGGATCAGCTTGCCGAAGCGCTCGTACTCGGCCCGATTCAGCGCCGCGAACTGCTCGCGGGTCAGCGTCCCCGGCTCGCCGCCCAGGCCCCGCAGCTTGCCCTGGACGTCGGGCATCTGCAGCACGCGACCGACCTCGGCCGTCAGGCGCTCGAGCACCGGCTGCGGCGTGCCGCCGGTCACGAACAGGCCGTACCAGGTGGCCATCTCGGCGCCGCTCACGCCCGCCTCGGCGAGCGTCGGCACGTCGGGCAGCTCGGCCGAGCGCTTGGGCGTCGTGATCGCCAGCGCGCGCAGCTTGCCCGAACGGATGTGCTGCATCGCCGACGAGGTGGTGTCGAACATGGTCTCGACCTGACCGGACATCAGGTCGAGGTGCGCCTGGGCGCTGCCCTTGTAGGGCACGTGGACGAGCTTGGTGCCGGTCGCGGCGGCGAAGGCCTCGCCGGCGATGTGCTGGGTGCTGCCGACACCGGACGACGCGTACTTCAGCTCGCCGGGCTTCGCCTTTGCGAGCGCCACCAGCTCGGCCACGTTCTTCGCGGGCAGGGCCGGGTTGACCACCAGCACGTTCGGCACGTTGACGATCAGCGCGATGGGTGCGACGTCCTTCATCGGGTCGAAGGCGAGCTTGATCAGGTGTGGCGCGATCGCCTGTCCGGTGTTGGTCGCGGCCAGCAGCGTGTAGCCGTCGGGCGGCGCCTTGGCGGTCAGGTCGGCGGCGATGGTGTTCGAGGCGCCGGGCCGGTTCTCGACGATCACCTGCTGCCCGAGCGCGGCCGACAGCTTCTCGGCGAGCATCCTCGCGATGATGTCGGTGCCGCCGCCGGCGTTGGCGCCGACCATGATGCGCAGCGGCTTCGACGGCCACGGGGTCGGCTGCGCCTGCGCGGCGACGGGCGCGAGCAGCGGCGAGGCGCAGGCCGCAGTGGCGGTGACGGCGACGAGCGCACGGCGGCGCGACGGTCGGTGCATGGGGGTCTCCTCGGGGTGTCGGGGCAGTCGGCCGGTCGTTCGCCGGCGTGCGCGATGGTACCGCGCGGCGCAGCGGGCCCGGCGCATGGCCGGGCGTATGATCGATCGATGCGCGAACGCCCCTCGATCGTCCGGCCCGGTCTGCGCTGATGCCGCGACTGACCTTCCTCGGTGCCGCCGGCACCGTCACCGGCTCGAAGTACCTGGTCGAGCATCGCGGCCTGCGGGTACTCGTCGACTGCGGGCTGTTCCAGGGGCTCAAGTCGCTGCGGCTGATGAACTGGGCCGCGCCCCCGGTCGATCCGCGCACCCTCGACGCCGTGCTGCTCACGCACGCCCACCTCGACCACGCCGGCTACCTGCCGGCACTGGTGCGCGACGGCTTCGCCGGCCCGGTGTGGTGCACCCGTCCGACGGCCGAGCTGGCCGGTCTGCTGCTGCCCGACAGCGGCCACATCCAGGAGGAGGATGCGGCCTACGCGAACCGCAAGGGGTTCTCGAAGCACCATCCCGCGCTGCCCCTCTACACCGAGGACGACGCCCGGCGTGCGCTGCAGCGGCTGCGCACGGCGCGCTTCGGCGAAGACGTGCCGCTCGGACACGGGGCGACGGCCTGCTTCACCCACGCCGGCCACATCCTCGGGGCGGCCAGCCTGCGGCTCGCGCTCGGCGGCGCCTCGGTGCTGTTCTCGGGCGACCTCGGCCGCTACGACGACCTGCTGATGCGCGACCCCGCCGACGCGCCGGCGGCCGACACGCTGGTGATCGAGAGCACCTACGGCGATCGCCTGCACACCGACGACGATCCGTCGGACGAGCTGGCCGCGATCGTGCGCCGCACCGCGGCCCGCGGCGGCACGGTGCTGGTGCCGGCCTTCGCGGTCGGCCGCGCGCAGCTGCTGCTGCACGTGATCGCGCAGCTCAAGGCACGCGATGCGATCCCGGACCTGCCGGTGTACCTGAACAGCCCGATGGCGATCGACACCACCGCGCTCTACCGCCGCTTCGCGAAGGGCCACCGGCTCGACGACGCCCAGCTCCAGGCGATGGCCACGGTCGCCACCATGGTCCGCGACGTGGAGGCCTCCAAGGCGCTGGTCGCCAGCCGCTTCCCGAGCATCATCGTGTCGGCGAGCGGCATGGCCACCGGCGGACGCGTGCTGCATCACCTCAAGGCGCTCGGCCCCGATGCGCGCAACACGATCGTGCTGGCCGGCTACCAGGCCGCGGGCACCCGCGGCGCGGACCTGCAGGCCGGTCGTCGCACGCTGCGCATCCACGGCGCCGACCACGAGATCCGCGCCGAGGTGGCCACGGTCCACGGGCTGTCGGCGCACGCCGATGCCGACGACCTGCTGCGCTGGGCCCGCACGATGCCCACGCCGCCGCGCCGCGCCTACGTGACCCATGGCGAGCCGACGGCGGCACAGGCCTTCGCCGAACGGCTGCGGGCGGGCCTGCACTGGCAGGCGGAGGTGCCGGCGATGGGGGACATCGCCGAGCTGGGCCGGACCGGAAGCTGAGCGGAAGCTGAGCGGACACTGAGTGGCGCGCGGCCGCGGGCGGGCGAGCCCGCTCAAATGCAACACACGTTCATTGCAACGGAGTTGCGTTGTTGTTATCGTTCGCCGCCTCTCGGTCAACCTCGGGTCTCGTCCATGTCCGGTCATCCAGCCGTCCGCCCGTCTGGCGCGGGTTCGCGCGCCCTCCTGATCGCGGCGCTCGCGGCCCCCGCGATCGCCACCGGCCAGACGCCGCCGGTGCCTGCTGCGACAGAACTCCCGGCGGTCGAGGTCGTCGGCCGGACCGAGTCCGGCGCGTACCACGCGGAGGAGGCCGAAGGGGCGAGGACCGAGCTGCCGCTGCGCGAGCTGCCCCAGTCGGTGCGCACGATCACCCGCCAGGCGATCGACGATCTGGGCGCGATCCGCCTGGACGACGTGCTCGACTACGTGGGCGGCGTCTCGAGGCAGAACAACTTCGGCGGCCTGTGGGACAACATCGCCATCCGGGGTCTGCCGGGCAACGAGAACACTGGCATGGCGACGCTGCTGAACGGGTTCCCGTCGAACCGGGGCTTCAACGCGCCGCGCGACCTCGCTCCGGTCGAACGGGTGGAGTTCCTCAAGGGCCCGGCCAGCGCGCTGTACGGATCGTCGGAGCCGGGCGGCACCCTGAACATGGTGTCGAAGCGACCCCAGTGGCGGCCGGCTCACTCCGTCGAGGCCTACCTCGGCAGCTTCGGGTTCTGGCGCGGGGCGGTGGACACCACAGGCCCCATCGGCGACTCGGTCGCCTACCGGCTCAACGCGGCGATCGAGCAACGGGACGGGTTCCGCGACTTCGTCGGCACCGATCGCTGGGTGTTCGCACCCGCACTGACCGCCCGCCTCGGCCCGCGGACTTCGGTGGAGTACGTCGGCGAGTTCCTGCACCAGGCCACGCCGCTCGACCGGGGCGTCGTTGCCGTCGGCGGCCGGCTCGGCGCGATCCCGAGATCCCGCTTCCTGGGGGAGCCGGGCGACGGCGCGCTCGAGGTCGACAACCGCACGCACCAGCTCGTCCTCGGCCATGCGTGGTCCGAGCAATGGCGAAGCCGGCTCGGCCTGCAGTACCGGGAGACGAGCCTGCAGGGGTTCTCGACCGAGGCGACCGCGCTGCTCGCCGATGACCGCACGCTGCGTCGACAGCGCCGCTATCGCGACTACCGCTCCGACGACGTCACGGCCCAGGCCGAGGTGATCGGCAACCTGCGCGCCTTCGGGCTGGAGCACGAGCTGCTGATCGGCGTCGAGACCGCCCGCTTCGATCAGGACACGCTGATGCTGCGGGTCAACCCCTCGGCCGCAGCCCCGTACGCGATCGACATCCTCGCCCCGGTCTACGGCCAGGCACGGCCCGTTCCGCTGCCCAACACCGACACGCGCGACCGCCTGAGGAACACCGCGCTCTACGTCCAGGACGCGATCCGCGTGGCCGAGGACTGGCGCGTGGTGGCGGGCGTGCGGATCGACGACGTCGAGCAGTCGCTGCTGAACCGCCGCACCGGGGTCACCACCGTCACCGACCTGACGACGACCTCGCCGCGACTGGGCGTGACCTGGCTCGCCTCGCGCAACCTCAGCCTGTACGCGAACAGCGGCCGCTCGTTCAGGCCGAACGTGGGCGCCGACGCCGCGGGCGCGGCGTTCGATCCGGAATCGGCCCGCTCGGCCGAGCTCGGTGCCAAGTGGGAGAGCGACGACCGGCGGCTGGGCGCCACCGCGGCGCTGTTCGACATCCGCAAGCGCAACGTGCTGACCGCCGACCCGGTGAACAGCGGCTTCTCGGTGGCGGCCGGCGAGATCGGCAGCCGCGGCCTCGAGCTCGACGTGGCGGGCCAGCTGACGCGCAACTGGCGGCTGAACGCGAGCTTCGTCTACAGCGACGTCCGCGTGCTGCGCGACAACACGCTCGAGGTCGATGGCCGGCTGCTGAATGCACCGCGCGTGAACGGCAGCGTCCTCGCGGTGTACGAGGACGCGCTGCCCAACGGCCAGCGCTTCGGCGTGGGCGGCGGGGTCACCCACGTCGGCACGCGCCTGGGCCAGGCCCGCACCCAGGCGGAGGCCACGGCCGGCGCGCCCGCGTTCGAGCTGCCCTCGTACACCACCGCGCGGCTGGTCGCCTGGTGGCGGCTGTCGCCGTCGATGCGCCTGACGCTCGACGTCGACAACGTCTTCGACACCACCTTCTACACGAGCTCCTTCAGCCGGGTGTGGATCACGCCGGGCACGCCGAGGATGGTCACCGCGGGTCTGCAGGGCCGGTTCTGATCGTGCGGGTCGGATCGGCGTCGCGTCGGCGCGACCTGCTCGGCGCGGCGGCCGGCACGGTCGCGCTCGGCACCGGCTTCGTGGGCACGGCGCGCGCCGCGACGGCACGCGGGCCGCTCGTCGTCGTCGGGCCGTGGGAGATCGGCGGCCTGGCACCGGCGCGCAGCGGCTATGTGTTCGCACGGATGCAGGTGGCCGAGACGCTGGTGGACATCGGCGACGACGGCACGCCGGTGCCGGGGCTCGCCGCGTCCTGGGCCACCTCGGGCGACGGGCTGCTCTGGCGATTCACGCTGCGCGCCGGCGCCCGCTTCCATGACGGCTCGCCGGTGACCGCCGCCGCCGTCGCACGCTCGCTGCGCGAGTCGACCACTCCGCCGGCCGCGCTCGGCCTGGCGCCGATCCGCTCGATCGACGCCGACGGCGACGGCACCGTCGCGATCCGCCTGAAGGCGCCGTTCGCCGGGCTCGCGGCGCTGCTCTCGCACTACAGCGCGATCGTCCTCGCGCCCGCCAGCTACGGTCGCGACGGCACGGTCCAGTCGATCGTCGCGACGGGTCCGTACCGCATCACGACGCTCGCGCCGCCCCAGCAGCTCGACGCCGAGCGCTTCGACGCCTGGTCCGGCGGGCCGCCTCCGGCCGTGGAGCGGGTGCGCTATCTGGTGGCGAGCCGCGCCGAGACGCGATCGATGATGGCCGAGAGCGGCCAGGCCGACCTCGCCTTCTCGCTCGACCCCGCGAGCGTGACGCGACTGTCGTCGCGCAACGGCGCGGCGATCGCATCGGTGCTGCTGCCGCGCACGCTCATCGTCAAGCTCAACGCCGGCCTGCCCGCGCTCGGCGACCTCCGCGTGCGGCGCGCGCTGGCGTTCGCGATCGATCGCGACGGCATCGCGCGCGCGCTGATGCGCGACCCGACGCTCGCCGCCACCCAGCTGTTTCCGCCATCGATGACGGGCTGGCACGATCCGGCGCGCGCGCCGCTCGGGCACGACCCCGTCGCGGCTGCCCGACTGCTCGACGAGGCGGGCTGGCGGCTCGCGGGCGAGCGACGCCTCGATGCCCGCGGCCAGCCGCTGGCGCTGGTGCTGCGGACCTTTCCCGATCGGCCCGAGCTGCCCACCATCGCCGCCGCGCTGCAGGCGCAGTGGCGGCGCGTCGGGATCGAGGTCACGGTCTCGATCGGCAACTCGGGCGACATTCCGCTGGCGCATCGTGACGGCACGCTGCAGCTCGCCCTGGCGGCCCGCAACTACGGCGCCGTCGCCGATCCGGTCGGCACCCTGATGCAGGACTTCGGCGCCGCCGGCGGTGACTGGGGCGCGACCGGATGGCGTGACGACGCGGTGGTGGCCGCGCTCGAGGCGCTCGCGGCCGGTCGGCTGTCGGGCCCCGACGCGGCCCGCGCGCGGGGCCGCGTCGCGGGCGGCCTGCACGAGGGCCTGCCGGTCATCCCGGTGGCCTGGTATCGGCAGCAGGTGGCGGTGAGCCGGCGCATCGGCGAGGTGCGCCTCGATCCGTTCGAGCGCTCGTATCGGCTGACCCAGATCAGGTGGCGAGGGTGAGCCCGGTCGCGGCGACCTGGGCGCGCGTGCTCGCGGCGCGCGCCCTGCAGGCGCTCGTCGTCGCGCTGCTGGTCGGGACGGTCTGCTTCTTCATGATGCGCGCACTCCCCGGCGACCTCGCGATGCGGATCGCGGCCAGCCGCTACGGCTACGACCTGGTGGGCAATGCCGCCGCGCAGGCGGTGCGTGCGGAACTCGTCCTCGACGGGCCGGTGTGGTCGGCGCTGCTCGGCTGGTGGGCGGACGTGGCCGCGTTCGGCCTCGGCACCTCGCTGGTCAGCGGCGAGCCGGTGTGGGACGAGATCGTCCATCAGCTCGGCGCGACACTCGAGCTGTCTGGCGCGGCCGTGGCGATCGCGCTGGCACTCGGCGTGCCCGCGGGCGTGCGTGCGGGCATCGCACCGGGCGGCTGGACCGACCGCGCGACGCTCGCCGCCGCGGTGGTGCTGCGTGCGATGCCGCCGTTCCTGCTGTGCGTGCTGCTGATGCTCGTGGTCGCAGTGTGGCTCGGTGCGCTGCCGGCCGCAGGCGAGGAGGACGGCGGCCTGCTGCTGCCGGCCCTCGCGCTCGGCCTCGGCCTGGCCGCGGGGCTGGCGCGGGTCACCCGGGGCGCGGTCAGCGCCGCGCGCGCCTCGCCCTCACACGAGTTCGCGCTGACCTCGGGCCTCGGCGATGCCCAGGTGCTGCGCCACCACACGCTGCGCCACGCGGCGCTGCCGGTGCTCGCCTGGCTGGGCGTGCAGACCGTGTTCCTGCTCGAGGGCGCGGTGGTCGTCGAGACCCTGTTCGCATGGCCGGGCATCGGCCACGCACTGGTGCACGCCGTGTTCGGACGCGACGTGCCGATGATCCAGGGCACCGCGCTGTGCATGGGGTTGCTGTTCGTGACCTTCAACGGTCTGGTCGACGCGATCTGCCTGGTGGCGGACCCCCGTCGTCGCTGGGGACGGGACGCATGAACGGCGGCAATGCGGCGCAGGTCGAGCCGTCGGTCGCCCCGCGGGCCCGGCGCCTCGGCCGCGGCATCGGACTCGCGCTGCTCGGCGCGGTGACCGCCTTCGCGATGCTCGGGCCATCGCTGCTCGGCATCGATCCGGCGGCCCAGGCGCTGCAGGACAGTCTGCTCGCGCCGAGTCCGGCGCACCCGCTGGGCACCGATGTGCTCGGCCGCAGTGTGCTGGCGCGGCTCGCGCACGCGGCCCGCCTCTCGCTAGGGCTGGCGCTCGCCTCGGCGCTGACCGCGGCGGTGCCCGGTGTGCTGCTCGGCGTGCTCGCCGCCTGGCGCGGCGGGCTGACCGACCGCGCGCTCTCGATGCTGGCCGACGCGACACTGTCCGTGCCGGGCCTGCTGCTGGTGCTGCTGCTCGCGGCGGTCGCGCCGGGCCGGGTCGGGGCGCTCTACGCGGGTCTCGCGCTGGTGCTCTGGGTCGAGTGGTTCCGCGTCGCGCGCGCGGCGAGCCGGCCCGTGCTCGCCGGCCACGCGGTCCAGGCCTCGCGGCTGCTGGGCTTCGGGCGGGCCTACCTGCTGCGGCGACACGTGCTGCCCGAACTCGCGCCGCTGCTGCGGACGATGCTCGCGCTGGGCACGGCACAGGGCGTGCTGGCGCTGGCGGCGCTCGGATTCATCGGCGTCGGCGTGCAGCCGCCGACGGCCGAGCTCGGGCTGATGATGACCGAGTACCTGCCGCACTGGCACGAGGCCCCCTGGCTGATCGGCGCGCCGACCGGGCTGCTGATGACGGTCGTGCTCGGGATGATGCTGGTCTCGCCCGAGGCGGCCCCATGAGCGGGCCGGGTGCGATGAACGGGCCGGCCGGGGTGTCGGTGGACGGGCTCAGCGTGCACGCGGGCGGCCGTGTGCTGCTGCGGGGCATCACCTTCTCGCTGCGGCCCGGCGACGCGCTGGTCGTGCTCGGCGAGAGCGGTGCGGGCAAGTCCCTGCTCGCGCAGGCGGTCATGGGCACGCTGCCCGCCGGACTGCGGGCCAGCGGCGACATCCGCGTCACCGGCACGGCCGGCGCGGCCACGGATGTCGCTGCACGACGCGCCCTCTGGGGCCGCGGCATCGCACTCCTGCCCCAGGAGCCCGAGCAGGCCCTGGACCCGCTGGTCACGCTGGGCGCGCAGGCGAGCCGCCTGCGGATCGGGCTGGGCCTGGACGCGCCGGCGATGGCCCGCCAGCGGGTGAGCGCGGCGCTCGACGCCTGCGGGCTCGACGGCACCGCCGACCGCTACCCCTGGCAGCTCTCCGGCGGCATGGCGCAGCGCGCGGCGGCGATGCTCGCCCTGACGGGCGGCGCGCCGGTCCTCATCGCCGACGAGCCCACCAAGGGTCTGGACGCGACCTGGCGGGACCACGTCGTCTCACTGCTCGACGGCGTCCGGGCCGCGGGCGGCTGCGTCCTCGTCGTCACCCACGACCTGCGCGTCGCCCGGGCCCTCGGCGGTCGTCTGCTCGTGCTGCAGGCGGGCGAGGTCGTCGAGCAGGGCGACACGCGCGAGGTGCTCGCGCAGCCGGCCCATCCGTTCACGCAGCGGCTGCTCGACGCGGATCCGGCGGGATGGGCGCGCTATCCGCAGCCGGCGCCCGGTCCGACACGCATCGACGCCTGCGGGATCGGCCGGCGATTCGGCGAGCGGACGGTCTTCGAGAACGTGAGCTTCACGCTGCGCGCCGGCGATCGGCTCGCCGTGCTCGGCCCGAGCGGCGTCGGCAAGAGCACGCTCGGGGACGTGACCCTCGGCCTGCTCGCGCCCGACGCGGGCCGGGTGCTTCAACACGGCAAGCCTCGCACGGGCGCGCTCCAGAAGCTCTACCAGGACCCCGTCGGCTCGTTCGCACCCACGCGACGGCTCATCGACTCGCTGCGCGACGTCACCGCGCTGCACGACCTGGCGTGGGCGACGATCGAACGACTGCTCGGGTCGCTCGGGATCGACGCCGCGATGCTCGAGCGCCGCCCGACGCAGGTGTCCGGGGGCGAGCTGCAGCGGATCGCCCTTGCCCGGGCCCTGGCCGTCGGGCCGACGGTGCTGTTCGCCGACGAACCGACCTCGCGCCTCGACCCGGTCACCCAGCGGCTCGCGATGTCCGAGCTGATCGCGGCGGTGATCGAGCGGGGCATCGCGCTGCTGTTCGTCACGCACGACGACGACATCGCGGCCGCGGTCGGCACCTGCACCCTGCGGCTCGCGCCGCCCACCCTTCGGACGATGCCCCCACGATGACGGACTCCGCATTCGGCCCCGCCGCGCTCTGGGCGCAGGGCGACCTGGTCACACGGACCGTGGCGATCGCGCTCCTGGCGATGTCGCTGCTGTCCTGGTACCTGATCCTCTCGCGGGGATGGCTCGCGCTGGAGGCCAGGCGCGCGGCACGCTCGACGGCGGGCTTCTGGCGCGCGGACAGCTTCCCCGACGGATTGGCGCTCCTCGAGCGCGACGGCGCGGGCAGTCCGTTCCGCAGACTCGCGGCCGACGCCCGCACGGCGTACGACCACGTCTCGTCGAGCCCGCGGCCGAATGCCGGCATCGTGCTCGGGGACTGGATGACCGAGTGCCTGAGGGGATCGATCGACGAGGCCGCTGAACGGCTGCAGGCCGGCCTCGGCCTGCTCGCCTCGATCGGATCGACCGCGCCCTACGTCGGCCTCTTCGGCACGGTCTGGGGCATCTATCACGCGCTCGTCGGCATCGGCGTCTCCGGCGAGGCGAGCATCGGCAAGGTCGCCGGCCCGGTCGGCGAGGCGCTGATCATGACCGCGTTCGGGCTCGCGGTCGCGATTCCGGCGGTGCTCGCCTACAACGGCCTGCTGCGCTCGAACAAGACCGTGATCGGCCGGCTGAACGGCTTCGCACGGCAACTCCACGCGTACTACCTGACCGGCGCACCGCTCGGCGCGCAGCCCGTCCGCATGGGTGCGCCCGCGGTCGCGGGGGCCTAAGCCGTGTCGTTCGGCGGAAGACTCGAGAACGACGACGAGATCGTCGGCGAGATCAACATGGTGCCGATGATCGACATCATGCTGGTGCTGCTGATCATCTTCATCGTGACCGTGCCGGCGGTCACGCAGTCGGTGAAGGTCGAGCTGCCCCGGGCCGATGCGGCGCAGGCGGCAACCGCGCCGGCGAGCATCGCGCTGTCGGTCACGGCGGACGGCGCGGTTCATTGGAATCGCGAGCGGATCGACGAGCCCGAGCTGCTGCAGCGGCTCGACGCGGCCGCGCGGCAGACCCCGCAACCCGAGTTCTCGCTGCACGGGGATCGCGCGGTGCCCTACGAGCGGGTCGCGCGGGTGATGGCGGCGCTGCAGCGCGCCGGGCTCAGGCAGCTCGCCTTCGTGGTCGAGCCCGACCGGTAGGGCAAGGCACGGGCACCGCGGACCGCGTCAGCGGAAGAACAGCGTCGCCAGCCCGAGGAAGATGAAGAACCCCATGCTGTCGGTCGTGAAGGTCAGCAGCACCGACGACCCGAGCGCCGGGTCGCGCCCCGCCTTCTGCAGGATCAGCGGCACGCCCATCGCGACCACCGCGGCCAGCAGCAGGTTGAGCACCATCGCCAGCATCATCGTCACGCCGAGCATGAAGCCCTGCGGCGTGTCGCGGTAGAGCAGCCAGGCGAAGGTGCCGGCGATGCCGCCCCACACCAGACCGTTGAGCAGCGCGATCAGCAGCTCCTTGCGGGCCAGCCGCCGCGCGTTGGCGGCGGTGACCTGGCCGAGCGCGAGCGACCGGATGAACAGCGTCATCGTCTGGTTGCCCGAGTTGCCGGCGATGCCGGCCACGATGGGCATCAGCGCGGCGAGCGCGACCACGCGCTCGATCGTGCCCTCGAACGCACCGATCACCCGCGACGCGAAGAACGCGGTGCCGAGGTTCACCGCCAGCCACAGCCAGCGGTTCTTGGCCGAGTTCCAGATCGAGGCGAACAGATCCTCCTCGTCGCGCAGACCGGCGGCCGACAGCACCTCCGACTCGCCCTCCTCCCGGATCACGTCGACCACCTCGTCGACGGTCAGTCGACCGATCAGCCGGCCGCGCGCATCGACCACGGGCGCGGTGATCAGGTCGTAGCGCTCGAACGCCTGCGCGGCCTCGCCCGCCTCGTCGAGCGCCTGCAGCGACAGCACGTCGCGCTTCATCACGTCCTCGACCAGCGCGTCGGGGTCGTTGATCACCAGCCGGTCGAGCGGCAGCGCGCCCTTGAGCACGTCGTGGCGGTCGACGACGAACACCTGGTCGGTGTGGTCGGGCAGCGCGTCGAAGCGGCGCAGGTAGCGCAGCACCACCTCGAGCGTCACGTCCTCGCGCACGGTGACCAGGTCGAAGTCCATCCGTGCCCCGACCGATGCGTCGGGGTACGACAGCGCCGCGCGCAGCTGTTCGCGCTCCTCGGGCGTCAGGCGCCGGCGCACCTGCTCGACGACGTCGTCGGGCAGGTCCTCGGCGATCTCGGCCAGGTCGTCGGTGTCGAGCGTGCCGGCCGCTGCGACCAGCTCGTCGCGGTCCATCGACGCGATCAGCGTCTCGCGGACCGAATCGGACACCTCGACCAGGATCTCGCCGTCGCGCTCGGCCTTGACGAGTTCCCAGACCATCAGCCGCTGATCACGCGGCAGCGCCTCCAGGATGTAGGCGACGTCCGCGGGGTGCAGCCGGTCGAGCCGCAGCCGCAGGTGCGCCAGATGCTGCGCGACCGCCACCTGCTCGACCAGCATCTGCCGCTCGGGGTCGAGCGAATGCCCCTCGTGGCGCGCCTGCTCGCGGACGACCTCGTAGCGGCGCAGCAGGTCCTCGACCTCGGCGAGCGCGCGCTGCGCGTCCTCGGGGTCGCGCGGGGTCGCGACATCGCGCCCGTCGCGCCGTTCTGCGAAGGCGCCGACGGGATCGCGGTGGGTCTCCGGGATCGGATGGGGCTCGGACATGGGATGGGGTGGATCGGGGTCGCCCGCCGTCCCATGCCGGATGACGCGGGTCAGCGTCGGGGCGGGACGGTCCGGGCGAACGCGGACATCGTGTTCACGTTCGGCACAGCCCTCGTCGGGCTGCGGTGGCTTCGGTGCCGCGCATTCTAGGCGCGCGGTGTGACAGGCGCCACCACTTCGCCGACGGAGCGTCGGAACAGGCGTCCGAAGCGCGTCGGACGCGGCCTGCGCCGAGGCTCAGGGGGGCGAGATCGATGCCATCCAGCGCTGGATCGTCTCGGCCCGGCGGGCGAGCGTGGCCGAGCCGGGATTGCGGTCGTAGTAGCGGGGCCGCGGCAGCATCGCCGCCAGCCGGGCCGCCTGCCCCGGTCCGAGCCGATCGGCCGAGCTGCGGTACCAGCGCTGCGCGGCCGCCTCGCAGCCGAACACGCCCGTCCCCCATTCGGCGACGTTCAGGTACAGCTCCAGGATGCGCTGCTTCGAGAGCACCGCCTCGAGCATGAAGGTGATGACGAGTTCCTGCGCCTTGCGCAGGTAGCTGCGCTCGCCCGACAGGAACAGGTTCTTGGCGAGCTGCATCGTGATCGTCGAGCCGCCGTGGGTGACCTTGCCGCGCTTCTGGTTGCGTTCGTGGGCGCGCTCGATGGCCTCCCAGTCGACGCCGTCGTGCTCGGTGAAGTTGGCGTCCTCGGCGGCGATCACGGCGCGCTTGAGGTGCGGCGAGATGCGCGCGTACGGCGTCCAGGTGTAGCGGATCCCGGCGTTCGGATCCTGCTCGCGCAGCACGGCGAGCTGGGCGCGCATGAAGGCGGTGCTGGTGGGCGCCTGGTACTTGTACCAGACGACATGGGCGAGGAACCAGAGCTGCAGCGCGAGGACGACCACCACCACCGCGAGCAGCAGCCAGCCGAGGCCGCGGCCGATCCGGCGCCCGAGTCCGCCCGCACGGGCCATCGTCGGCAGGCGCCGGTCAGGCCGCGGCGGCGAGCCGGGCGCGCAGCTCGGCCAGCACCGGCGCCGCATCGGGCCGGCGGCCGCGCCACAGGGCGAAGGACTCCGCCGCCTGACCCACCAGCATGCCGAGCCCGTCCTCGACGCGCGGGCAGCCGGCCTCGAGCGCCGCCCGCATGAACGCGGTCGGGCGGGCCCCGTAGACCATGTCGATCGCCAGCCGCGGGCCGCGCCAGGCCTCGGAGGGCAGCGCGGGCGCCGCATCCGACAGCCCGGCGGCGGTGGCGTTGATCACAAGGTCGAAGCCCGCGCCCGCGGACCCGAGGTCACCGGCCGACAGGCGTGCCGCGTGCGCCGGCCCGAGCCGGGCGGCGAGCTCGTCGCGCAGCGCGAGCGCCCGCGACCCGGTGCGGTTGGCGAGCGCGAGCCGCTCGACGCCGGCCTCGAGCAGCGGCAGCACCACGCCGCGCGCCGCGCCGCCTGCGCCCAGCAACAGCACCCGGGCGCCGCCGAGCGCCATGCCGATGCGACGCTCGATGTCGGCGACCAGCCCGGGCCCGTCGGTGTTGTCGCCGAGCACGTCGTCGCCGTCGAAGGCCAGGGTGTTGACCGCGCCAGCGGCCAGCGCGCGTGGCGTGTGCCGCCGTGCGAGGGCGAAGGCCTCGGGCTTGAAGGGCAGCGTCACGTTCAGACCCGCGCCGCCGTCGGCGCGGAACGCATCGACCGCCGCGACGAAGCCGTCGGGCGGCGCGAGCAGGCGCCCGTACTCGATCGCCTCGCCCGTCTGCGCGGCGAACAGCGCATGGATCTCGGGCGAGCGGCTGTGCGCGATCGGGTTACCGATCACCGCGTAGCGAGCGGGTCTCGAGGGCATCGTTGGTGAAGGTCCAGGTGCGCACGATCTGCAGGATGTCGCCTTCGCGCGCCATCTCGGGCGGGAAGCGCTCGTAGGGCTGGCCGGCGTAGACGATCTGCTTGACGGCGCGGTTCAGCGCCTCGTATTTCGACTTCTTGTTGACCACGACGTCGACGACGTTGCCGTGCTTGTCGATCTCGACGGTGATGATCAGCGAGTCGTACTGCCGGCCGCGCGCCTCCGGCGGGAAGCGCTCGGTGCCGATGCGCTCGATCTTGGTCGCCCAGTCGGCGACGTAGCGCGCGTAGTTCACGCCGACCGCGTTGACGCCGAAGGTCAGCCGCTTGGGCCGCTTGTTGTAGTCCTCGACGTTGCGCGCGATCTCGGCCTGCATCCGCGCGAGCACGGCGTTCATGTCGTCGCGGTCCGCGGCATCCGGGCGCGGCGCCTCGGCCGCCTTCTCCGGCGTCACGTAGGCCTGCGGGCCCTTCGCGATGGTCATCAGCTCGCGCTGCTGGCGCTCGAGCTGCTCGACGCGGCGCCGCTGCTCCTGCAGCACAGTGCCGTCGCGGGCGGTGGTCTCGGCGGGCAGCGGCGACTTCGCACGGCCCCGCTCGTGCTCGCCACCGCCCTCCTGGTTGACCTGCGCCAGCACTTCGGGCGTCAGCGGCCGGGCCCGCGTCTGCGCGTTGAGGAGCACCACCTCGAGCCGCGCGTCGTTGGGGTTCACGCGAACCGGCATCGGCGGCGCGAACTTCATGAACATCACGATCGCGTGCAGCACCAGCGAGGCGATCAGGGCGACGCGCATCGGGTCGCGGACCGCGAGCGCATCGTCGAGGCGACGGCGCCAGGCGGGGCGCGAGGCAGGGTGAGAGGCAGGGTGAGAGGCGGCCGACGCAGTGGACCGAGGCGCCGGCGCGCCGGCGCGCGGCGAAGCGGAGCGGGGCGACGCCGACGCAGCGGCGCGGGGCTCGGCCGGTCCGGAGCGGGCACCACGCGCCGAGGCCGTGCC
>CAIUGQ010000685.1 GCA_903898725.1 uncultured Burkholderiales bacterium
CGGCGAAGTGCAGCGCCGACATCATCGCCGACGCGGAAGTGGTCCGCTATCTCGATCTGCAGGCAGGCCGTGCGTTCACGACGCAGCACCTGCGCATGACGGCGACCTGACGGCACGGCGGGCACGAACGGCCCGCGGATGCTTTCTTGCGCGGCTCGGCGAGCCCGTCCGCTTCTCGAAGCGGCCGCGGGAACCGGCTGGACGCAGGCGATATGATTGGGCTCCAGTTCTGTCCGATCCGCCCAATGTCCACGACTGCCCACGCTCACGCCCCTACCCCGCCGAACCTCTTCGCCAACCCGGTGGTCGCCGCGCTCCTGACCGAAGCGCTGGCGCTCGTCGGCGAGGGAATTGCTTCGGCCGAGGTCGAGGCGGCTTCGATCGAAGCCGGCATGCCTGTCGGACTGCTCGCCACGATCGACGCGACCTCGCTCGACGCCATCGATGAGGCGCTGCACGCGGAGCTGCACGCGCTCGAGCACGGCGAAGGCCATGGCCACGATCACGGGCACGATCACGATCACGATCACGATCACGGGCATGGGCACGACCACGGGCACGGGCACGGGCACGACCACGGGCACGGACACAGTCACGACCACGGCCACAACCATGCGCACGACCACGCTCATGGCACCGACCACGCCCATGATCACGGCCACGGCCACGGCCACGGTCACGGCCACGGTCACGACCACGGCCCCGCCCCCGCCCCGCGCACCGCCGCGGCGCACGCCCCGGCCCCGCACCGCCACGCCCACGGCGTGAAGTCGAAGCGGATGCCGGAAACGGCTGTCTACGTCGTCGAGAAGATGGCACATGGATTCCGACGCACGGGGCGCGCTGCCGGGGGCGGCTTCTACGACTATTCGTCGGACGCGCCGCAGCTGTGGTCGGGCCTGAAGACCTTCGAGCGGCGCGGCAGAGCACTCCCGCGTCAGGACGTGCTGGAACGCCTTCGGTACATCGCCGCGCTCGCCTCGCTCGGGCAGGCGGTCGCGCCGGCATCAACCTCGCTCGGCCCGGTCTTCGGGCCGTCGCTGCCGACGGACGCCGAGGCGGCGCGCACGTTCGTCGCCACGATGGGGTCGGCGGCGTTCGTCGCCCGATCGATCGAGCTGGCCGCCCGCTTCGGTGATCGGTTCACGCCGTCCGCCGTCGTCCTCGCGCGCATCGGCGCGGCCTGACGGGCACGGCACTCGGCACCGGCATGGTCCACGTCGAGACGGACGGCCCGGTCTGCGTGGTGACGCTCGACCGCCGTGAGGCCCGCAACGCGGTCGACGGACCGACGGCGCAGGCGCTGGCGGATGCGTTCCGCGACTTCGACGCGGACGGCTCGCTGTCGGTCGCGGTCTTCGCGGGCGCCCACGGCACGTTCTGCGCGGGCGCCGACCTGAAGGCGATGGCGGACGCCGCACGACGCAACCGGCTCGAGCCGACGGGCGACGGGCCGATGGGTCCGTCGCGCATGCTGCTCTCCAAGCCGGTGATCGCGGCAGTCTCGGGGCACGCGGTGGCCGGCGGCGCGGAACTCGCGCTCTGGTGCGACCTGCGTGTCTTCGAGCAGAGTGCGGTGTTCGGCATCTTCTGTCGGCGCTTCGGCGTGCCGCTGATCGACGGCGGGACGGTCCGTCTGCCTCGCCTGATCGGGCTGTCGCGGGCGCTCGACCTGATCCTCACCGGCCGGCCGGTCGACGCCGGTGAGGCGCTGCAGATGGGGCTGGCGAACCGGGTGGTGCCCGACGGCACGGCCCGGGACGCCGCAGTCGCGCTCGCCCACGACCTGGCAGCGCTGCCGCAGACCTGTCTGCGCAACGACCGGCGTTCGGCCTACGAGCAGATGGATCGCTCGCTGGCGGACGGGCTGGCCGCGGAATTCTCGATCGGACTGGACACCCTCGACTCGGGCGAGTGGCTGGCCGGCGCCGAACGCTTCACCCTGGGTGCCGGTCGCCACGGTACCCGGGCCCGCTGAACTCACCCCCACGGCCGCCCGCCCGCGGCCCCACGACCATGATCCGACGAGACAAGCTGCTGCACGGCTGGCGCGAGCCGGTCCGCCCCCGCCCGGCCGCCACGATCCTGCTGCTGCGCGACGACCCGGCCGAGGGCCTGCAGGTCCTGATGACGCGTCGCTCGGCAACCGCGAGCTTCGCGCCGGGGGCCTATGTGTTCCCGGGCGGTGCGCTGGACGCCGCCGACGCGTCGCCGGCGGCACTGGCCGCCGCACGTGCGCGTCCGGACCAGGACGACGCACATCGGCACTTCGCGGCCGCGGCGCTGCGCGAAGCCTTCGAGGAACTCGGTGTGCTGCTGGCCTGGCGCCGCGGCACGAACGAGCACGCCGATCCGTCGTTCGCGAGCTCGCTCGACCGGAGCCATGACGGCGACCTGTACGCGCAGCTCGAACGGGTCGGCCTGGAGCTCGCGGTCGATCGCACGGGCTGGCTGTCGCACTGGATCACCGATCGCGACCTGCCCAAGCGCTTCGACGTTCGGTTCTTCGTCGCGCCGATGCCGGCGGGTCAGACGCCGGACCCGGACGGTGCGGAGCAGTTCGAGCCGGTCTGGGTCCATCCGGCCAGCGGGCTCAAGCGCCACGAGGAAGGCAGCTTCAGCATGATCTTCCCGACGATCCGGACGCTGCGCCAGCTCGAGCGCTTCGCGACGGTCGATGCGGTGCTGGAGGCCTGCCGCACGCAGTCGAGCGTGTTCACCTCATGCCCGCGCGGCGGCCGTCTGGCCGGCAAGGACACGCGGTACACCGAAGACGAGATGGCGTTCGGCGAGCTGGAGATGGTGGCGCCCGACGGTCAGGTGGTGCACGACCTCGACTGGCAGAGCGAGCGCCCGGTGGCGCTGCGCGCGAACGTGCGGCGGCTCACGGCGCCCAATCCGAGCATGATGACGGGCCCTGGGACGAACACCTACATCGTCGGCGAGCCGGGCGCCTACATCGTGATCGATCCGGGACCGGCGCTGCCGGCACACATCGAGCGCATCGCCGCGGCGGTGGGCGATGGGCTGCAGACGATCGTCTGCACGCACTCCCATCCGGACCACTCGCCGGGTGCGCCGATGCTTCGGGAGGCGGTCGGGCGCGAGGTGCCGATCCTCGGTCTGGCCTCGGCCCCGACGGCGCGCGCGCACTCGACCTTCGTGCCCGACCGGGCACTGGCCGACGGCGAACGGCTGCGGGTCGGCGACTCGACGCTGCGCGTGGTCCACACGCCCGGCCATGCCGCCAACCATCTGTGCCTGGTGCTCGAGGAGGATCGGCTGCTGTTCTCGGGCGACCACGTGCTCAACGGCTCGACGACGGTCGTCGATCCGCCCGACGGCAACATGGTCGCGTACCTGGATTCGCTGCGTCGGCTGGCCGACGAGCCGGTCGACTTCATCCTGCCGGCCCACGGCTACGTGCTCGGGCCGGCCGAAGCGGCGATGCGCAAGCTGATCGCACACCGGCTCGCGCGGGAGGCGAAGGTCGCCGCGGCGCTGGCCCGCAGCGGTCCGGGCACGCTCGACGATCTGGTGCCGCACGCCTACGACGACGTCAAGCCGGCGCTCTACCCGGTGGCCAAGCGCTCGCTGCTCGCGCACCTGGAGAAGCTGGTCGACGACGGGCGAGCGGTGCGCGACGCGGATCGGTGGACGGCGATCGGCGCCTGACCGAGGCCCGGCTCAGGCGCTTCGCAGCCCCGGCAGGGCGCCGAGCGCGTCGGCGCTGCCGAACCGCCAGGGCGAATGCCGTTCATCGGCATCGCGCTGGCGGAACTCGCGCGGTGCCACGCCGGCGAGGCGCTTGAAGGCCCTGGAGAACGCGAAGGCGTCCTGGTAGCCGACCTCCGCCGCCACCTGCTCGAGCTTGGCATCGGTGTCAGCGAGCAGGCGCATCGCCTTCTGCAGGCGCACGGTCCGCAGATAGCTCAGCGGAGTGTCCCCCATGGCCTGCCGAAAGCGCTCGGCCAGCACCGTCCGAGACAGCCCGACCTGCCGCGCCAGGTCGTCGAGCGTCCAGGGGTGGGCGCAGTCGGCGTGCATCAGCGCCACGGCGCGGCGCACGGGCGGATCACGCTGCGCCTGGACGAACCCGGCACCGGGCGTCTGCCGGGCGAGCAGGTCACGCATCAGGTAGGTGAAGAGCACGTCCAGCAGGCCGTGCAGCACGAGCTCGGTGCCGGGCTCGCGCCGGGCCGCCTCCTGACCCAGCAGCGCCACGGTCAGCGACAGCGGCCCCAGGCGCGGCATCTGATCGCTGCGCACCACGTGCCACGCGGGCAACTGGCCGAAGAACGGATGCATCGGCGTGTTCCACAGCTGGTAGGCCCCGCTGATCAGCGAGGTATCGGACGCCGCCTCGAGCGGACCGAGCTCGGCCGCGAGCCCGGCGGACAGCTCGGCTGGCACCATGAGCCGGGGCGACAGGCCCTGCAGCGAGGCACGGGTCGACACGATGTGCTCGCAGCCTCGCGCCATCAACGCGACATCGCCGGCAGACAGCGCCAGCGGCTCGGCCAGACCCGGCGCGTGGACCCAGGCGCGCCCGCGCGTGACGACGTGAAAGCCGATGCTGCGTTCGCAGGGAAAGCGCAATGCCGCGTCGGTCGGCAGTCGGCTCAGGTCGAGCAGCCGGCGCCGCAGGCCGCCCTCGTGGAACAGATCGAACAGCAGATCCATCGTCGCCTCATCATCCGTCAATCCGTACGAATGGTCATGTTATACGAACTCCCGACCATTTTACGTACTGCTTGAGCCAGCGATACTGGCCGCTCATCCACACATCTCGGAGATTGGAATGAGCAGAATCCTCGTCATCGGTGCCCACGGCACGGTCGGTTCCGCCCTGCGACCGCTGCTGAGCGCCCGCGGCCATCAGGTGGTTGGCGCGACCAGCCGCGCCACGACCGCGCCGGATCAGGTGCACCTCGACCTGCTCACCGGCGACGGGCTCACGCAGGCGTTCGAGGGCATCGACGCGGCCTTCCTGCTGTCGCCGCCCGGCCATGTCAACCAGGACGAACTGCTCGGCAGGCTGATCGACGCGGCACGCACGCGCCGCCTCGACAAGGTGGTGCTGATGAGCGCGATGGGTGCCGACGCCGACCCGTCCGCCCCGCTGGCCCGGGCGGAGCAGCAGCTCGTCGCCTCGGGGCTGCCGTGGAACGTGGTCCGTCCGAACTGGTTCATGCAGAACTTCAACACCTTCTGGCTGCAGGGCATCCGCGAGCAGAACGCCATCTTCCTGCCGGTGGGCTCGGCCCGGGGCAGCTTCATCGACGCCCGCGACATCGCCGCCGTCGCCGCCGAGCTGCTCTCGGGTCACGCTCACGACGGTCAGGCGTTCGACCTGACGGGGGCCGAGGCGCTGGACCACCCGCAGGTGGCCGAGCTGCTGAGCCGCGAGACGGGACGCAGCATCCGCTTCCAGGACATCACGCCGGAGCAGATGCTGGAGGGCCTGCTGGGTGCCGGCCTGCCGCGGCCGTACGCCGAGTTCATGAACGTGATCCTGGGCTATTTCAAGGCGGGCTATTCGGAGCGCATCACCGACGCGGTGGCGCGCATCACCGGACGCGCGCCCCGCGCGTTCGCCGAGTACGCCCGCGACCACCGCGCCGCCTGGCTCTGAGGCCCGGTCCGCGTGGGGCCGGCGTGCGGAGCACGTCGGCCCGGGAACCGCGCGGCCCGGCCGGCGTACGCCCATGCCTGGTCGACGCCCGGCCGGCGCGCGACCGGAGCGGACGAACGGTCTGACCCCGAGCGCGCCCCGCGCCTAGACTCGCTGCAAGCGCTCGCCGGACGCCGCCCCGATGACCGGCACACGACGCGGACCGCTCGACGGGAGCCCCTCATGACACATCGACCCGCCTCACCCTCGCGACCCACGGGCTCGGCCCTGCATCGGCTGCTCGCCGTCGGAGCGATCGCCCTCAACCTGTCGGGCTGCATGGACGCGGCGGTCTCCACCGCCGTGGTGGGCGCCACCGCCGGCAAGGCGGCGCAGAATGGCGCTGCGGCGCTCGACAAGGCCAACGCCGCAGCCGCGACGCTGGCGACCCGACTGCCGGCGGAGCCCACCGAACAGAAACCCTGACCCGGAGCACGCCCGCCATGCCCTCACCCCGCTCGACTCGACACCCGCCGCTGCGCGGCGGCCTGCTTCTCGCTGCAACGCTCGCCACGGCGCTCCTGCAGAGCGGGTGCGCAACGGCCGACGCGGGCACGACGGCGTCGCCCCCGCAGGGCAGCACGGGCACGGCGACCGCGAAGAAGCCCGGATCGGCGGATCCTTCGCGCCCCGCCTACTGA
>CAIUGQ010000686.1 GCA_903898725.1 uncultured Burkholderiales bacterium
GCCGGCGGGCGCGCGCCCGCCGGTCAGCCGTAGCGCTTCGCGAGTGCCCCGACGCTCTGGTGAAAGCCCGCGATCGTCGTCTCGAGGATCTCGGCGACCGTCTCGACCGACTCGATGCGCCCGCACACCTGGCCGGTGAGCGGCACCGCGGCCTCCATGTCGCCGCCGAAGTAGAGCTGCTGCACGCCCGCGAACTCGGCGCGCACGCTCTCGGGGATCGTCGCCTCCAGGCGCGTGGTGCGCGCCGTGCGCAGCGCGCGCAGCGCCGGCCCCTGACCGCCGCGGTTGAGGAACACGGTGTCCGTCTCGGCGGCGCCGACGATCGCCTGCTTCCAGTTGTCGTGCACCGGCGACTCGGCGGCCGACAGCATCCGCGTGCCCATCTGGATGCCCTCGGCGCCGAGCGCGAACGCGGCCGCCATCGACGGCCCGTCGCAGAAGCCGCCGGCGGCGATCACCGGCACGTCGACCTTCGAGCACACCAGCGGCAGCAACACCATCGAGGCGACGTCGCGCTGGTTCTTGAAGCCGCCGCCCTCGGCGCCCTCGACGATCAGCCCGTCGACACCCGCCTCCACCGCCTTGAGCGCGCCCTTGAGCGTGGGCACGACGTGGAAGACCGTCAGCCCCGCCGCCTTGAGCTCGGCACAGTAGCGCGACGGATCGCCCGCCGAGGTGGTCACGAAGCGCACGCCCTGGTCGACCACGAACTTCACGATGTCCGGATCACGCACGTAGGCCAGCGCGATGTTCACGCCGAAGGGCCTGTCGGTCAGCGTGCGCATCTTGAGGATCTCGCCGCGGATCGCGTCGAGGTCGCCGGACGAGGTCTCGATGATGCCCATGCCGCCGGCGTTGGAGACGGCCGCGGCGAGCTGCGCGCGGGCGATCCAGCCCATCGGGGCCTGCACGATCGGGTAGGGCACGCCCAGCAGGCGCGTGACGCGGTTGTCGATGGCTCGCATGACGACGCTCTCAGTCGATCTTCGCGCCGGACGCCTTCACCACCTCGCGCCACTTGGTGGTCTCGCTCGCGATGTGACGGGCGAGGTCGGCCGGCGTGCCGCCCACCGGCTCGGCGCCCAGTCCGCGGAAGCGCTCGATCACGTCGGGCTTCTTGAGGATGCGGTCGACCTCGGCCGAGACCCGCGTGACGATCGCCTCGGGCGTGCCGCGCGGCGCGACCAGCACGAACCACGACTCGGCCTCGTAGCCGGGCAGCGACGCGCCGATCGGCTTGACGTCGGGGAGCTGCGCGTTCGGCGCCGCCGAGGTCACGCCGAGCGCGATCAGCCGACCCGACTTGATGTGCGGCAGCGCCGACGGCAGGTTGTCGATCGACATGTCGATCTGCCCGCCGAGCAGGTCCTGCAGCATCGGGCCGCTGCCGCGATACGGGATGTGCGTGACGAAGACCTTGGCGCGGGTCTTGAAGAGCTCGGTCGAGAGCTGGCCGGTCGAGCCGTTGCCCGGGCTGCCGTAGGTGAGCTTGCCGGGCTTGGAGCGCGCCAGCTTGATCAGATCGTCCATCGTCTTCACGCCGAGCGAGGGCGGCACGACCATCACGTTCGGCACGCGCGTCACGTAGGAGACCGGGATCAGGTCCTTCTCCGTGTCGTACGGCATCTTCGGATAGAGGAACTGGTTGATCGCCTGCGTGCCCGGCGTGCCCATCAGGAAGGTGTAGCCGTCGGGCGCCGACTTGGCGACCGCATCGGCACCGACGTTGCCGCCCGCACCGGCCCGGTTCTCGACGATCACCGTCTGCTTGAGCACCGGCGAGAGCTGCTCGGCGATCACGCGCGCGACGATGTCGGTGGTGCCGCCCGCGGCGAAGGGCACGACGATGCGCACGGGCTTGGACGGCCAGTCGGACTGGGCCAGCGCCTGCGGTGCGGCGACCGCCGACAGCACGGTCAGCGTGGCGGCGGCGGCGAGTGCGCGGCGGCGGACCGCGGCGTGCTGCGAGATCGAACGGTAGCGGCGCATGGTGGTGTCTCCCCCCGGGTCGGAACGCCCGATGGTAGCGCGACGGGCCGATCGCCTATGATCGCCGCCATGTCTGCGCCGCCGCGTCCGCCCCTGCGTCTTCTTGTCGCCCACTCCGAACCCGGCGCCGGCCGCGCCTGGCGCGATGCGCTGCTTGCACGGCTGCCCGGGGCCGAGGTCACCATCGACCCCGGCACGCCCGACGGCACCGGCCCCGACGGCGCACCGCCCGGCTTCGTCGCCGACTGGGCCGTGGGCTGGGGCCCGCCCGCCGACCTCTTCGCGCGCCAGCCGGCGCTGCGCGGCTTCTTCTCGTCGGGCGCCGGCGTCGACCACCTGCTGCGGCATCCAGGCCTGCCGGCGACGCTGCCGCTGATCCGGCTCGAGGATGCGGGCATGGGCGAGCTGATGGCCGACTACTGCCTGCACGAGCTGCTGCGCATCGCCGGACGCCACGACGTCTATGCAGCGCAGCAGGCGCGCGCGCACTGGCACGAGCAGGTCGGCTTCACCCGGGCCGAGCTGCCGGTCGGCGTGCTCGGCGTCGGCGTGCTCGGCGCGCAGGTCGCGCAGCACCTGGCGCGCGCCGGCTTCACCGTGCGCGGCTTCGCGCGCGGCCCGAAGCTCGTCGACGGCGTCGAGGTGATGCACGGTGCATCGCGCTGGCAGGAGTTCCTCGAGGCCACCCGCGTGCTGATCCTGCTCGCGCCGCGCACCGCCGAGACCGAGGACCTGATCGACGCCGCCGCGCTCGCGCGCCTGCGGCCGGGCGGCTGGCTGATCAACGTCGCGCGCGGTGCGCTGGTCGTCGACGCCGACCTCATCGCCGCGCTCGATGCAGGCACGCTCGCCGGCGCCACGCTCGACGTGTTCCGCGAGGAGCCGCTGCCGGCCTCGCATCCGTTCTGGCACCATCCCCGCATCCGCATGACGCCGCATTCGTCGGCGCCGACACAGGTCGCGGTCTCCGCCGCGCAGGTCGCGGCCAAGCTCGCGGCGATCGCGCGCGGCGAGCCGGTCGGCGGCCTCGTCGACCGCGTGCGCGGCTACTGAAGGACACCTCCGGCATGACCACCGCTCTCCCCCGCCGCGTCGCCCTCGTCGAGGTCGGCCCGCGCGACGGCCTGCAGAACGAGAAGGCCCCGATCACCACCGACATGCGGATCGAGCTGTGCGACCGCCTGACCGACGCGGGCTTCCCGAACGTCGAGGCCGGCTCGTTCGTGTCGCCGAAGTGGGTGCCGCAGATGGCCGACACCGCCGAACTGATGCGGCGCATCCGCCGCAAGCCCGGCGTCACCTACTCGGTGCTGACGCCGAACATGAAGGGCTTCGAGGGCGCGCTCGAGGCCAAGGCCGACGAGGTGGTGATCTTCGGTGCCGCCTCCGAGGCCTTCTCCCAGCGCAACATCAACTGCTCGATCGCCGAGTCCATCGCGCGCTTCGAGCCGGTCGCGCAGGCCGCCAAGGCCAACCGCATCCGCCTGCGCGCGAGCGTGTCGGTGGCGCTCGGCTGCCCGTACCAGGGCGAGGTGAGCCCGGCCGCGGTCGCCGACGTCGTGCAGCGCTTCGCCGACCTCGGTTGCGACATGATCGACATTGCCGACACCATCGGCACCGGCACGCCGCGCCAGACCCACGCGGTGTTCGAGGCGGCGCTGCGCGTGGTGCCGCCCGGGCGGCTCTCCGGCCATTTCCACGACACCTACGGCATGGCGGTCGCCAACACCTACGCGGCGCTCGAGGCCGGCATCTCGACCTTCCACGCGTCGGTGGCCGGCATGGGCGGCTGCCCGTACGCCAAGGGCGCGACCGGCAACGTCGCGACCGAGGACCTGCTCTACCTGTTCCAGGGCCTGGGCATCGAGACCGGCGTGGACCTGGCGAAGGTGGTCGACATCGGGCAGTGGGTGTCCGGGCTGCTCGGGCGCAAGGGCCAGGCGCGCGCGGGCAACGCGATCGCGGCGAAGCGGGCGGACACGGCCGCCGCGTGATGTCGCCGATCCGACCCGCCGTCGTCGCGAGCCCCGACTACCCGTTCACGCCGGTCGGCGCACCGGTCAAGCTCGACCAGAACGAGGCCCCCGACGACTTCCCCGCGGCGCTGAAGGCGATCGCCCTGGAGCGTATGGCGGCCCGCCCCTGGAACCGCTACCCCGACCTGAATGCCGAGGGCCTCGCCGCCCGCATCGCCGCCCACGAGGGCTGGCCCGCGGCCGGCGTCGTGCCCGCGACCGGCAGCAACGTGCTGATCGCGCAGATGGTGGCGCTGGCCGGCATCGGCGCGCGCGTGCTGACGGTGGCGCCCGCGTTCGCGCTCTACGGGCTCGATGCGCGGCTGCTCGGCGCGACGCTCACCGAGGTGCCGCTGCGCGCGGACCTGTCGACCGACGTCGACGGCCTGCTGCAGGCGCTCGAGGCCCTGCGCCGCGAGTCGCCCGCCACCGGCGGCGTGGTCTTCGTGCCGCGCCCGCACGCGCCCGCCGGCTCGCTGGTGTCGCTCGACGACCTGGAGCGGCTCGCGCAGGCGAGCACCGGCTGGCTGCTGGTCGTCGACGAGGCCTACCACCACTTCACGCCCGACACCGCGATCGGGCTCGCCCGCCGCCATCCGCATGTGGTGCTGCTGCGCACGATGTCGAAGGGCTGGGGCCTGGCCGCGCTGCGGCTGGGCTGGGCGCTGGCCGCCGACGAGGTGGCGCGCCAGCTCCGCAAGCTCTCGCCGCCGTTCGGCGTGTCGACGATGCAGGCGGTGTGCGCCGAGGTCGCCTTCGAGCATGCGGCCGTGCTGCACGAGCGCATCGCGCTGGTCGTGAGCGAGCGCGAGCGGATGGCCGCGGCGCTGGCGCGGCACCCGTCCTGGCACGTGTATCCGTCGGCCGCGAACTTCCTGCTGCTGCGCACGCCCGATGCGGCGCGGGCGCACGCGGCGCTGCGGGACGCGGGCGTGCTGGTGCGTCGGCAGGACTCGCTGCCGGGGCTGGCGGGCTGCATCCGGGTGACGGTGGGCACGCCGGCGGAGAACGACGCGTTCCTGGCGGCGGCGGGGCGGGTGGGCGGCTGAGCGCGACTCAGCGCTGACAGGGTGGCTGCGCGCCGTCGGCGCGGGCCGCTCAGCGTGCCGCGGGCACGGACGCCGGTGCGGGCGCCGCCACCACCGCGTCCTTGAACCCGGCCGCATCGAACGCGCGGCGCACGGTCCCGTCGCGCTTGGCCTGCTCGATGAACGACGCGGCCAGGCCGAGCGCGGCCCGCCGGCCCTTGGGCACGCCGATCGCGACCCGCTCGACCAGGAAGGCATCGTCGAGCACCTTCGAGCCCGGCACCTGCGCGGCCAGCCCGACCAGCGTCTCGCGCCCCGCCCCGGCCGCATCAACGGTGCCGGTACGAAGCTGCTCGCGGATCTGGTCGAGGGTCCGGAAGCGCACGATCGTCGCGGCCTTGATCACGCCCTCGCGGTTGCGCGCGGTCACCGAGCCGTCCGCCACGGCGAGGCGGATGCCGGCGCGGTCGAGGTCGGCGACCCGGGTGATCGGCACCCCGGCGCGCACGAGGTAGGTGTACGACTGGTCGAAGTAGGACGGTCCGTAGTCGATGACCCGGGCGCGGGCGTCGTCGTAGGGCAGGAAGGTGAGGTCCCACGCGCCGCGCGCGCCGGCGTCCAGCAGGTCCGGATAGTTGCCGAACGCGATCAGATCGACCGGCAGGCCGATGCGGGCACCGAACGCCGTCGCCAGATCGGGTGCCACGCCGCGCGGGGTCGCACCGGCTGCGTCGACCACCGCGCGGAACGTGCTGCTGCTCGGACCGACCGCGACCGCCACCCGCAGGCGCCCGGTGGGCGCGAGCTCGCGCAGTGCCGCGGCGTCCGCGGAGCGCGACGGCGCGGTAGCGTCCGAAGACCGGGGCGGTGTCGTGCCGCGTGCCGTGCAGCCCGCCAGCACGAGCCCGCCGCCGAGCAGCAGTAGGCGACGACGGGACGCTCCGCCGTGCAAGACGGGGCGGACGCGGTCGAACCGGAAGGCATCGTGCTGCATGAAACCGATCCTGCCATGGGCGCGGCGCGAACGGGGCCGCGCCGTGATGCCCGAAGCCCGTCTTGTACACTGCGCCGCGATGACCGCCGCCCCCCGCCCCGTCCGAGCCGAGCCTCCCGCCCCCGGCGACCGCAGCCGACCGGTGCGCTCGCCCTGCGTGTCGATCTGCCGCATCGACGCCGACAGCGGGCTGTGCACCGGCTGCCAGCGCACCCTCGACGAGATCGCCGAGTGGGGCACGATGGCCGACGCCGGCCGGCTCGAGGTCTGGGGCCGGATCGTGCAGCGGCGCGAGGCCGGCGCACGCTGAACCGCGGGGGACCGATGAAGACCGTCCGCTGGTACTTCGACTTCATCTCGCCCTATGCGTACCTGCAGAGCGCCGTGCTCGAGCGCGTGGCCGCGCAGGCGCGGATCGAGCCCGTGCCCATCCTGTTCGCCGGCCTGCTGAACCACCACGGCCAGAAGGGCCCGGCCGAGATCCCGTCGAAGAAGGTCCACACCTTCCGGCAGGTGGTCTGGCTCGCCCACCAGCACGGCATCCCGCTCACGCTGCCCGCCGCGCATCCGTTCAACCCGCTGCCCCTGCTGCGGCTGTCGATCGCGCTGGGCAACACCCCCGAGGTCGTGCAGGCGCTGTTCCGCCACGTCTGGGTCGACGGCCACCTGCCCACCGACGCGGCCCCGTGGGCGGCGCTGTGCGAGCGCCTGGGCGTAGCCGACCCGGCCGCCGCCCTCGCCCGCCCCGAGGTCAAGGACACCCTGCGCCGGAACACCGAGGCCGCGATCGAGGCCGGGCTCTTCGGCGTGCCCACGCTCGCCGTCGACGGCCAGCACTTCTGGGGCTTCGACATGACCGACGCCGCCCTCGCCGCCCTGGGCGGCGATCCGATCTTCGCCTCGCCGCTGATGGCGCGCGCCGGGTCACTGCCCGACGGCGTACAGCGCGTGCCGCGGTGACTCCGGCACCCGTGGACCCGCTGCCCGTGGACCCCGCGTCCGCGAACCCCGCATTCGTGAACCCGAGGCTCGAAGCGCTCGCCCGGACCTTCAGGGAGCCGGTCTCGGGCCCGACCTACCGACCGATCACCCGCGTGCTCGCGGCGACGCTGGTCGCGGGCCTGCTCGTCTGGGGCGGGGCCGGCCTGGTCGCC
>CAIUGQ010000687.1 GCA_903898725.1 uncultured Burkholderiales bacterium
AGTTTTTTTGCCGGCCCGTCGCGGCCCCCCGCCTCGCGGGCACCCTCGGGCCGCAGGCCCGAGGGCGCGGGGTCAGCGCAGCGATGCCCGCCCCCGGGCGACGACGGGCCGCGCCAACCGTCGAACGCTAACCGCTAATCGCTGACGGCTGACCGCGAACCGCGGGCCGCGGGCCGCGGGCCGCCGGGCACCAAGCGACTCAGACCCGCAGCACCCGCTCCAGCGGCAACCCGCGGCAGTCCATCTCGTACTCGAGCTCGCGCACCGGCGGCCGGTTGAAGTGCCAGGTCACCCCGCCCCGCATCGCCCCGCGCCGCACCAGCTCGTCGCCGACGAACGGGTGGAAGTCGTGGACCGTGTAGACCTGCGTGACCGTCGCGCTCGACCAGTCCGCCCCCAGCGCCGCCATCCGCCGCTCCATCTCGTCGAGCACGAACCGGCCCTTCGCCAGCAGGCCCGCCGGCGAGGTGTCGCCGCGCGCCACCATGTTGTCGCGGTAGTCGCCCTTGCCTTCGGCCGACTCGCCGCTGCCGGCGACAACCCATGTCGGCGCCGCCTGCGCGTCGACCACCGTGTACGAGAACGCGAAGAAGCCGGGCTCCGAGGGCGGATCGAGCTCCGGACACACGTTGCTGCGCGCGACCGGATTGACGTCGCCGTCCATCAGGCCCCAGCGCTTCAGGGTCTCGATGTAGATCGCGTTGAACGCGCGAAAGCCCTCCTCGGTGAACGGTGCCGGCGAACGCAGCTCGCAGGCGCAGAACGCCGAGACCGGGCGACCGAGCGACGCCAGGTGCCGCTCGATCGCGGCGAAGCCCTCGGCGAGCGGCACGACGCGCGAGAAGCGCGCGCGCTCGATCCGGAAGCCCGGCTCGGCGGCCACGCCGCCGGAGTACTGCGACACGGCGGGGATGAAGCGGTAGCCGCCGGGGGCGAAGCTGCGGGTGCTCATGGACGGTCTCGGTGATGTGGGTCGGATCGAGTCTAGCCGTGCTCCAGCACGCCGGCATCGGTGGCCACCGGATCCGGTGTTCCGGAAGGCGCGGACCCGGCGCGGTCCGGGGCCGGGTCGCGCCCGGTATGCTCGCTCGCATGATGCGTTCCATGACCCCGAGTTCGCCCCGGATCGAGACGCTCGCCATCGGCATCGCCGGACTCGGCGGCATCGGCTCGGAAGTCGCGCGCTGGCTGGCGGGCGCCGCGCCGCCCGGGCTGCGACTCTCGGCAGCGGCCGGACGCGAGGTCGAGGCGACCGCCGCGAGGCTCGTCGAACTCGGCCATCCGCAGGCGCGCGCGGTGCCGCTCGACGCACTGGCCGGCGCCTGCGACGTGCTGGTCGAATGTCTCGCGCCCGAGGCTGCGGCGGCGCTGCTCGATGCGGTGGCCGACGGCGGCGGCACGGTCGTGACGGTCAGCGTGTCGGCGCTGCTCGCGCAGCCGGCGCTGCTCGAACGCGCGCGCCGCAGCGGCACACGGGTGATCGTCCCCTCGGGGGCGGTCGCGGGGCTCGACATGCTGCGCGCGGCGGCGATCGGCCGGATCCGCTCGGTGAGGCTGCGCACGCGCAAGCCGCCCGCGGGGCTCGATGCCGGCGGCGACGGCCCGAGCTGCGTGTTCGCGGGCAACGCGATCGAGGCCTGCCGCGCATTCCCGCGCAACGTGAACGTGGCCGCGACGCTCAGCCTGGCGGGCATCGGCGGCGAGCGCACCGAGGTGGAGATCTGGAGTGACCCGGCGCTGGCCCGCAACGTCCACGAGATCGAGATCGATGCCGAGGACACGCTGATCCGGATGTCGATCGAGAACCGCCCGAGCGCGACCAACCCGCGCAGCAGCGCGATCACCGCGCACAGCGTCTGCGCGGTGCTCGCGGGGCTCGTCGATCCGGTGCGCATCGGCACCTGATTCACCGGCGCGCGGGCACGCTGCGGCCGCGCCGTGCCAAGGTCGCAGCGGGCGGCGTGACGCGCCGACCCGGGCCGTGGATCATGCGCGCACGCCCACCGGGAGACCCCTGACGTGAACATGCCCGACCCGCAGCGCCGCGCCGTACCGTTCGCACTCGAGAAGACCCCGGCACGCGCCTCGCGCGGCATGGTCGTCACCAACCATCCGCTCGCCTCGGCGGCAGGCGCCGAGATGCTCGCGGCGGGCGGCAACGCGGTCGACGCCGCGGTCGCGGCGCTGTTCGCGCTGTCGGTCGTCGAGCCGATGATGGTCGGCCCGCTCGGCGGCGGCTTCGCGCACTTGCGCCGACCCGACGGTACACACGAGGTGCTCGAGGGCCAGGGGCGCTGTCCGCTCGACGCGGGCCCGTCACGCTTCGAGCCGGATCCGGCCGCGCCGCCGGGGTCGTTCGACACGGTCGGGCGGCGCAACGCGGTGGGGCGCACCTCGGTCGCGGTGCCCGGCAACCTCGCGGCCTGGTGCGAGCTGCTCGCGCGGCACGGACGGCTGCCGCTCGCCGACGTCGTGGAGCCCGCGATCCGCCACGCGCAGCGCGGCTTCGCGGCCACGCCTTACCTGGCCGACTGCGTGACCGACTGCGCCGCCGACCTCGCGCGCGACCCCGAGATCGCCCGCGTCTTCATGCCGGGCGGCACGCCGCTGCGGGCCGGTGCGCGGGTGGTCAACGGCGCGCTCGCCGACACGCTCCGGGCGGTGGTGCGCGAGGGCCCGGCAGCGCTCTACTCGGGTGCGATCGGCGAGGCGCTGGTCGCGGACATGGCGCGCCACGACGCATGGCTGTCGCGAGAGGACCTTGCGCGCTACCGCACGAGCGCGCTCGAGCCGCTGCGCTCGCACTACCGGGGCTTCGAGATCGTGGGCCCGCCGCCGCCCTGCAGCGGACCGCTGCACATCGGCCAGATGCTGAACCTGCTGGAGGGCTTCGACCTGCGGGCGGCCGGATTCGGCAGCGCCGATGCCTCGCACCTGCTCGCCGAGGCGCTGAAGATCGCGTTCGCCGACCGGGCGGCGGCCACCGCCGACCCCGAGCACGTGCCGGTGCCGGTCGCGAAGCTGCTGTCGGCCGAGTACGCGGCGCTGCGGCGCGCGGACATCGACCCGCGGCGCGCGCGCGCCCAGACGGCCGGCGTCGCCCCCGAGGACGGCGCGCACACCACGCACCTGACGGTGGCCGACCGCGACGGCTGGATCGTCAGCGCGACGCAGACGATCAACTCGCTGTTCGGGGCGCGCTACATGGTGCCGGGCACCGGCCTGATCCCGAACAACTACCTCTACGTGTTCGACCCGCGCCCGGGCCGCGCGGGGTCGCTGGCACCGGGCAAGCGCGTGACCTCGTCGATGGCGCCGCTGATCGTGCTGCGCGAGGGCATGCCGCGCTGGGCGCTCGGGCTGCCCGGCGGGCTGCGGATCTTCCCGTCGGCGATGCAGGCGCTGGTCAACCTGATCGACCACGGCATGTCGCTGCAGGCGGCGGTCGAGGCGCCGCGGCTGTGGACGCAGGGCTACCAGCTCGAGCTCGAGCCGGGCTTCCCGCCGGCCGTGGTCGAGGCGCTCGGGGCACGCGGCCACGATGTGCTGCGCGTGCCGAACGTCGGTGGCGGCCTGTGCGCGGTCGGCTTCGAGGCGGACGGATCGCTCGAGGGGGCGGCGTGCTGGCGGGCCGACGGCACGCCGATGGGCGTCGGTGGCGGGCTGGCGCGTGCCGGCGTGCGCTTCCTGCCCGAGGTGCGGCGGGGCTAGACCGGCGGGTCGCTCAGCCCAGGGAACGCGACAGCAGGTACGCGAGCACGGGCGCGGCCACCGGCAGCGCGCACAGCACCGGCACGAGGTCGCCGCGGGGTTCGGTGACGGCGACCACGCGGGTCTCGGTCAGCAGGTCGTGCAGGGCCTGGCGCCGCTCGGTGAACGGCGCGGTCAGGAAGCCCAGGCCGAACAGGCACCAGGACATGGTGCGCAGCCCGTGGCGCAGCAGCACGGTGTGCAGGCCCGGCGTCCGGCCGTCGAGCGTCTCCACGCGCATCCCCAGCAGGCGCTTGCCCGGGGTGCCCCCCCAGGCGAGCTCGCCGGCCAGGCAGTAGAGCGCACCGCCCAGCAGCATCGCGGCGATCGCGATCCGCTCGACGACGACGGGCGCGGCGTCGGTCCCGCGCCCCAGCATGATCACCGGCGCCGCGCAGACGACGAAGACGAGCACGACGTCGAGCACGGTCGCGGCCACGCGCGGCGCAATGCCGGCATCGGGCGGGGGCGGCGCGTCGTCGAACGGCTCGTCCTCCACGGGTTCGCCCGCCTGCAGCGCGGCGCGCTCGGTGGGCAGTCCGCGCAAGGCACGGGAGGCGTCCGACAGTCGCCGCGCGAAGCTGCGCGGACCGGCGTCGGACAGCTCGTCCTGGTGGTCGCCAGCGGCGGCCCCCGAGCCGGACGTCGATCCGGAGCGAGCACCCGCTCTCGTCGAGGCGCGCCTTTCATGGGCTACGGCGGCGGATGTGCTCGTGCGTCGAGATCCGCCGCCGGTCCCCGGCACCCGGCCCTGCGAGGCACGAGCGCCCGCGGCGGCGCGGGCGGAGGTCGGGTCGGAGGGCACCGCTGCGGACGGGGCGCGGCGCGGGCGCGGCAGCAGCGCGGCCCGTGCGATCGCCTGCTCGGCGGCCGGCCAGGCGACGGCCGCGGGGCAGCCTTCGCTCACCAGCACCTGCAGGATCCGGTCGGCGTCATGGCCGGTCTGGGCGAGCTCGAGGGCATGGGCGGCGAGCGCATCGTCGAAGGCGCGCATCGCCTGCATGTCGGCCTCGTCGCCGCCGCCGAGGATGGGTCGGCCGGCCAGCACGGCCCAGGCGCCGGCCGCCTCGCGCAGGCGCCGCCGGGCCACGGTGCGCTCGTCCTCGCTGCCCGCGTTGGCCGGATGGCAGGCCATCCCGGTCCGCAGGAAGGCGAGCGCCAGGTCCTCGGCGGACGCGCCACGCGTGACGCCCAGGATCTGATGGCAGCTCCTCGGCGTCTCGATCTCGGCAGGGGCGAAGCGGTACACGCGCTCGGATTCCCGATCTGTGTCGATGCGGTGTCCGAGCTTCGGGGCTCGCGCGGCCACGGGCCAGCGCTCTGTCTGCCGACGGTCGCGGGCAGCCGCCACGCGGCCGGTCCGCGGGCGGCGGGCCGAAGTCGGCCGAGCTCGGGCGCGGCGCTGGCGCCTGGGGTCGGCGGCCGAAACCGTCCGCCGCGCGACGATGGCGCGACGGCAGCGCGACCATGACGCGACCATGGCGCGACAGCAGCGCGACGCCTGCGCCACCGCCCGTCGGACCCGGACGCGTGCCGCTCGGGCACGCTTGACCTGCGCCCGCGGCCGCGCAAGATGGGTCGCGAGGCGCGTTCGCGCCGCCCGGATGCCCCCATGTCCGTCACGCTCTCCACCCGCCCGACGGCGGCGCACCGCCCGGCCGCCGTCGCGGGCAGCTTCTATCACGCCGAGCCGGCCGTGCTGCGGGCGGAGGTCGATCGCCTGCTGACCGAGGCGCCCGCCTGCGCGCCCGGCGCCGGCGGACCGGACGCGCGGCCCCCGAAGCTGATGGTCCTGCCGCACGCCGGCCACCGGTGGTCGGGCGCATGTGCGGCCCGCGGCTGGGCGCTGCTCGCGCCGTGGCGCGATCGGATCACCCGGGTCGTGATGCTCGCGCCGGCCCACCGGGTCGCGCTGCGGTCGCTGGCCGCACCCGGCAGCGCGGCGTTCGACACGCCGCTCGGTGCGGTGCCGATCGACCGTGCGGCGATCGACGCGCTCGCGGCCGCGGTGCCGCAGGTGGTGATCGACGATGCCGCCCATGCGCGCGAGCATGCGATCGAGGTGCAGCTGCCCTTCCTGCAGGCGGTGCTCCCGCACGCGGTGCTGCTGCCGCTGGTGGTCGGCGACGTCGACCCGGCCGTCGTGCACCGGATCGTCGAGCGCCTCTGGGGTGGCGACGAGACGCTGATGGTGGTCAGCACCGACCTGTCGCACTACCTGCCGCTGGATCGCGCCCGCGCGATCGACGCGACCACCGTCGCGCGGATCCTGCGCTTCGACGACACCATCGGCCCGTACGCCGCCTGCGGCGCGACCGGGCTGGACGGCGCGCTGCGGGCGGCCCGCGCCCACGGCCTCGCGCCGCGGCTGCTGGATCTGCGCAGCTCGGCCGATGCACCCGGCGGCGATGCCGCACGGGTCGTCGGCTACGGCGCGATCGGGTTCTGGCACGCGCCGGCGCACGCCGACGGCGGCGGACCCGAGACCGCAGACCGGACCGACGCGCACCGGCTCGGTCAGGCCCTGCTCGGCCGTGCCCGCAATGCGGTGGCCGCCGCGCTCGGCCTCGTCGAGCGCGTGCCCGAGCCCTGGCATCCGGCGCTCGCGCACCCGGGCGCCACCTTCGTGACGCTGCAGCGCGAGGGCCGCCTGCGCGGCTGCATCGGCCGGCTCGCGCCCGGCCCGCACACCCTCGAGGACGACGTGCGGCGCAACGCCTGCCGAGCGGCGTTCGAGGATCCGCGCTTCGCGCCGCTGGCCGCGGCCGACTGGCCGGGCCTGTCGATCGAGGTCTCGCTCCTCGGCCCGGTGGAGCCGCTCGGCGAGCTCGACGAGGCCACGGCGCTGCGCACGATCCGACCCGGCCTCGACGGGGTGATCCTCGCCTGTGCCGGCCGCAGCGCGACCTTCCTGCCGCAGGTCTGGTCGCAGATCCCCGAGCCGCGGGCCTTCTTCGCGGCCCTGCGCGAGAAGGCGGGCCTACCGCGCGAGGGCTGGGCGCCCGGGACGACGCTGTCGCGCTACGGCGTGGCGAAGTTCGTCGAGGACGCGGTGCGTCCGTGAGCGACACGCCGCTCGAGGCCGCCGACCTGCATCCCGCGCGCTGGTGGCACGCGCTCGACGACGGCCGCCTGCAATGCGACCTGTGCCCGCGCGACTGCCGCCTGCACGACGGCCAGCGCGGCCTGTGCTTCGTGCGCGCCCGCCAGGGCGACGCGATGGTGCTGACCACCTGGGGCCGCAGCTCGGGCTTCTGCATCGATCCGATCGAGAAGAAGCCGCTCGCCCACTTCCTGCCCGGCTCGCCGGTGCTGTCCTTCGGCACCGCCGGCTGCAACCTCGCCTGCCGCTTCTGCCAGAACTGGGACATCTCGAAGAGCCGCGAGACCGACCGCCTGCTCGATCGCGCGAGCCCCGCACGCATCGCCGAGGTGGCGCGCGCCTCGGGCTGCGCGAGCGTGGCCTTCACCTACAACGACCCGGTGATCTTCGCCGAGTACGCGATGGACGTCGCCGACGCCTGCCGCGCGCTCGGCGTGCGCAGCGTCGCGGTCACCGCCGGCTACATGCACGCCGAGCCGCGCCGCGCGTTCTACGCGAAGATGGACGCGGCCAACATCGACCTCAAGGGCTTCACCGAGGACTTCTACTTCCGGCAGACCGGCGCGCACCTCGCGCCGGTGCTCGAGACGCTCAAGCACGTGCGCCACGAGACCGACTGCTGGCTCGAGATCACCACGCTGCTGATCCCGGGGATGAACGACTCCGACGCCGAGCTCGATGCGATGACGCGCTGGATCGCCGCCGAGCTGGGCACCGAGGTGCCATTGCACTTCAGCGCCTTCCACCCCGACTGGAAGATGCGCGAGGTGCCCGCCACGCCCGCATCGACGCTGACCCGGGCACGCGGCATCGCGCTCGCCAACGGGCTGCGCCACGTCTACACCGGCAACGTCCGAGACCTCGAGGGCGGCATCACGCGCTGCACCGGCTGTGCGGCGCCGGTGATCGAGCGCGACCGCTACACGATCCTGCGCTATGCGCTCGACGAGCGCGGCGCGTGCACACACTGCGGCACCGCGATGGCGGGCCGGTTCGCGAAGGCCGCGGGCCGCTTCGGCGCGCGGCGCATCCCGGTGAGGATGGCCGCGGCCTGAGACACCGCGCATCGACCGAAGGCGCGGCCCGATCCGACGCGGGCCCGCGCGCCGATCAGCCCCGGCTGGGGACGATCAGGTACTTGGTGCCGGTCGCGCGCGCGCCGTACGCCGCGATCGCCTCGGCCGACAGCGCCTCGGCGAGCGACACCTCCTTCGAGTAGTGGCTCGCGAAGGTGG
>CAIUGQ010000688.1 GCA_903898725.1 uncultured Burkholderiales bacterium
CGGCGAGTGCGTGCAGGCCTGCCCGACCGGCGCGCTGCTCCCCCGACGGCTCGGTGCGCATGCGGGCGAGGTCGTCGAGCCCTCGAAGACCGAGCGCAGCGTCGACTCGCTGTGCCCGTTCTGCGGCGTCGGCTGCCAGCTCACCTACCATGTCCGGGACGAGCGCATCGACTGGGTCGAGGGGCGCGACGGACCGGCCAACCACGGCCGGCTGTGCGTCAAGGGCCGCTTCGGGTTCGACTATGTCGCCAGCCCGGACCGCCTCACCGTGCCGCTGGTCCGCCGGGCGGATGCCCCCAAGGTGTCGGACTTCGATCGCGTGCCGGCGAACTGGCGCGAGGCGTTCCGCGAGGCGAGCTGGGAGGAGGCGATGGCGATCGCCGCCGGCGGACTCGCGCGCATCCGGGACACGCATGGTTCGTCCGCGCTCGCCGGCTTCGGCTCGGCCAAGGGCAGCAACGAGGAGGCGTACCTGTTCCAGAAGCTGGTGCGCACCGGCTTCGGCACCAACAACGTCGACCACTGCACCCGCCTGTGCCACGCCTCGTCGGTGGCGGCGCTGCTCGAGGGCATCGGCTCGGGGGCGGTCTCCAACCAGGTCTCCGACGTCGCGCACGCCGAGGTGATCCTGGTCATCGGCGCGAACCCGACGGTCAACCATCCGGTGGCCGCCACCTGGATCAAGAATGCGGTCAGGCGCGGTGCGACGCTGGTGGTGGCCGATCCCCGCCGCACCGAGCTCGCGCGGCACGCGACCCACGTGCTGCAGTTCCGTCCCGACACCGACGTCGCGATGCTCAACGCGATGCTGCACGTCATCGTCGAGGAGGGGCTGGTCGACCGTGCCTTCGTCGAGGCCCGCACCGAGGACTACGAGGCGATCGCGGCGAACGTCCGGGCCTTCACGCCCGAGCTGATGGCACCGGTCTGCGGCATCGACGCGCAGACGCTGCGGACCGTCGCACGCACCTTCGCGCGGTCGCGCGCCTCGATGATCCTGTGGGGCATGGGCGTCTCGCAGCACGTGCACGGCACCGACAACGCACGCTGCCTGATCGCGCTGTCGCTGCTGACCGGGCAGATCGGTCGGCCCGGCACCGGGCTGCATCCGCTGCGCGGACAGAACAACGTCCAGGGCGCCTCCGACGCCGGCCTGATCCCGATGATGCTGCCCGACTACCACCGCGTCGACGATGCGCTCGCGGCCGGTGCGATCGAGCGGCTGTGGGGGGCACCCGTGGGGCGCGAACCGGGCCTGACGGTCGTCGAGATCCTGCACGCCGCGGCGGCCGGGTCGATCCGCGGCATGTACGTGATGGGCGAGAACCCGGCGATGTCGGACCCCGACCTCGCGCATGCCCGGGCCGCGCTCGCGAACCTCGAGCTGCTGGTGGTCCAGGACATCTTCCCGACCGAGACCGCCTGGCTCGCGGACGTGATCCTGCCGGCCTCGGCGTTCGCCGAGAAGACCGGCACCTTCACCAACACCGACCGCATGGTGCAGCTCGGACGCCAGGCGATCGCGCCGCCCGGGCAGGCCCGCCAGGACCTCGACATCATCGTCGACCTCGCGCGTCGTCTCGGCCTGCCCTGGTCCTACGCTCACGTCTCGGAGGTCTTCGACGAGATGCGCCAGGCGATGGACTCGATCCGCGGGATCAGCTGGGCCCGGCTCGAGCGCGAGGGCTCGGTGACCTATCCGTGCGCGGGCGACGACGACCCCGGCCATCCGGTGGTGTTCGTCGACCGCTTCCCGACCCCGAGCGGTCGCGCGCGGCTCGTGCCGGCGTCGCTGCGCGTCGCCGACGAGCTGCCCGACGCGGCCTACCCGACCGTGCTCATCACCGGCCGACAGCTCGAGCACTGGCACACCGGCTCGATGACGCGGCGCGCCACCGTGCTCGATGCGGTCGAGCCCGAGGCGACCGTCGCGATGAACGGCACCGAGCTGGCCCGCATCGGCGCGGCGCCCGGCGACACGGTGCACATCGCCTCCCGGCGCGGTGCGATCGCGCTGCGGGCGCGGCGCGACGACGGCATGCCCGACGGCGCGGTGTTCGTGCCCTTCGCCTATGCCGAGGCCGCGGCCAACCTGCTGACGAACCCGGCGCTCGACCCGCAGGGCAAGATCCCCGAGCTCAAGTACTGCGCGGTCCGCGTGAGCGCCGCGAACCCGGCCGCCGTGCACCCGCCGGTACAATGAGGTCCTCGTCCGCAGGAGTCCCGATCGTGTCCGCCTACGCCGTCACCCAGCCGTTCCACCTCGCGTTCCCCGTGCACGACCTGCATGCGGCGCGCGCCTTCTACGGCGGACTGCTCGGCTGTCCCGAGGGGCGCTCGTCTGACGCCTGGATCGACTTCGACCTCTTCGGCCACCAGATCGTCGCGCACCTCGCACCCGACGAATGCGGCCACCGCGCGACCAGCGCGGTCGACGGCGATGCGGTGCCGGTGCGGCACTTCGGCGTGGTGCTCGGCATGCCCGAGTGGGAGGCGATGGCCGAGACGCTGAAGGCCGCCGGTACCGCCTTCGTCATCGAGCCGCACGTGCGCTTCAAGGGGCAGGTCGGCGAGCAGGCGACGATGTTCTTCCTCGATCCGTCGGGCAACGCCCTCGAGTTCAAGGCATTCGGGGATCCGAGCCGCCTGTTCGCGAAGTAGCCGAGCGGCCGTCGGTGCGCAGATGACCCGCCCGCAGCCGGTCTTTCGCCGCGCGCGGCGCGATGACCTGCCGGCGCTGGTCCGGCTCCTCGCCGACGATCCGCTGGGCGCGACGCGCGAGACGCCCGCCGATCCGCTGCCGCCTGCGTATGCCGCGGCCTTCGATGCGATCGACCGCGACCCGAACCAGGCGCTCGTGGTGGTCGCGCTGCCCGATCGCGAGGTCGCCGGGCTGCTGCAGATCACCTTCATCCCGTCCCTGACCCATCGCGGCGGCTGGCGGGCGCAGATCGAGGGCGTGCGCATCGCCTCCGACCTGCGTGATGCTGGACTCGGCCGGCAGATGTTCGACTGGGCGATCGAGCGGGCCCGCGAGCGCGACTGCCACCTGGTGCAGCTCACCTCCGACAAGGCCCGGCCGGATGCGATCCGCTTCTACGAGTCGCTCGGGTTCGTCGCCTCGCACGAAGGGCTCAAGCTGAGCCTGGCCAGGCGACCGTAGCCCCATCGGGGCGATCGCCCCGGGCGGGCGGCGTTCAGCGGCCCTGGAAGCGCGGTGCGCGCCGCTCCCGGAATGCCGCCACGCCCTCGGCCGCATCCTCGCTGCGCGCCAGGCCCTGCTGCACCGATGCATGCTCGGCGACCGCCGCGTGCAGGCCGCGCTCGACCGCGAGCCGCGCGTTGGCGAGCGTGGCCCGCACCGCCAAAGGCGCCGCGGCCGCGATGCGCCGCGCGATCGCCAGTGCCTCGTCGAACTGCGTGCCGGCCGGCACGATCTTCTGCACCAGGCCCATCCGCAGCGCATCGGGTGCGTCGAACGAGTCCCCGGTCAGCAGGTAGAGCAGCGCGTTCGACAGCCCCGCGCGTTCGGCGATGCGGATCGTGCCGCCGCCGGTGGCCATCACGCCGCGCAGCACCTCGAGCTGCGAGAAGCGCGTGTCGTGGGCGGCGACCGCGATGTCCGCGGCCATCATCAGCTCCAGGCCGAGCGTCCAGCACCAGCCCTGGACCGCACAGACCAGCGGCTTGGTGCGGCGCGGCTCGCGCAGCCCGAACGGGTCGATCCGGTCGTCCGGCCACATGGGCTCGCCGGCCTGCATCCGCGGCGCCCAGCGCGGCAGGTCCAGCCCGCCTGTGAAGTGCTCGCCTTCGGCGTACAGGATGCCGACGCGCAGCGTGTCGTCGCGCTCGAGCTCGGTGTAGGCGTCGGCGAGCTGCAGCGCCATCTCCGGCGTGAAGCCGTTGCGCTTGGCCGGGCGGTCGAGCCCGATGGCGAGGATGGTGCCGTCGATGCGGCGCACGGCGATGCGGCCGGTGTCGGCGGCTGCGGGCGTTTCGGACATGGTCGGTCGCGGGATGGGGCTGAGGTGGCGGGTACTATACTGCCCGACCGAAAACAGGGAGCTCGGACGCGATGGCGACCAACCAGCAGGAATTCGACCGCGCGCAGAAGGTGCTGGTCGGCGGCGTGAACTCCGCGGTTCGCGCGTTCCGCGCCGTCGGCGGCACGCCGCGCTTCATCGCCCGTGCCGAAGGCGCCTACATGTGGGACGTCGAGGGCACGCGCTACGTCGACTACCTCGGTTCCTGGGGGCCGATGATCGTCGGCCATTCCCACCCCCTCGTGCTCGAGCGGGTGCGCGAGGCGGCCGGGCGCGGCCTCTCGTACGGGGCGCCCAACGTGATGGAGACCGAGCTCGCGGAGAAGATCTGCGCGCTGTTCCCCCATGTCGAGCGCGTGCGCTTCACCAGCTCGGGCACCGAGGCCGCGATGTCGGCGCTGCGCCTGGCGCGGGGCTACACCGGGCGGACCAAGATCCTGAAGTTCGAGGGCTGCTACCACGGCACCGCCGACAGCCTGCTGGTCAAGGCGGGCAGCGGTGCGCTCGCCTTCGGCCAGCCGAGTTCGGCCGGTGTCCCCGAGGACCTGGCCAAGCACACCCTGATCGCGCAGTTCAACGACCTCGCCAGCGTCAAGACGCTGTTCGACGCGCATCCGGGCGAGATCGCCTGCGTGATGGTCGAGCCGGCCGCCGGCAACATGAACCTGATCCTGCCGCAGCCCGGCTTCCTCGAGGGCCTGCGCTCGATCTGCTCGGCCGATGGTTCGCTGCTGATCTTCGACGAGGTCATGACCGGCTTTCGGGTCGCCCTCGGCGGGATGCAGCAGGTCAGCGGCGTGACGCCCGACATGACCGCGTTCGGCAAGGTGATTGGCGGTGGCATGCCGGTCGGTGCGATCGGCGGTCCGGGCAAGGTGATGGACATGATGGCGCCGCTGGGCCCGGTCTATCAGGCGGGCACGCTCTCGGGCAACCCGATCGCGATGGCCGCGGGGCTGGCCACGCTCGAGCTGATCTCGGTCGCGGGCTTCCACGATGCGCTCGCCGCACGGCTGGGCCGTCTGGTCGCGGGTCTGCGCGATGCGGCGAAGGAGGCGGGCGTGACGTTCAGTGCTCAGCACTGCGGCACCATGGCCGGCATGTACATGATGGCGACGCCGCCGCGCAGCTTCGCCGAGGTGATGACGCAGGACGCCGAACGCTTCAAGCGCTTCTACCACCGCATGCTCGAGGCCGGCGTCTACTTCCCGCCCTCGACGGTCGAGGCCTTCTTCTTCTCGTCGGCGCACGGCGACGCCGAGATCGACTTCACGCTCGAGCAGGCGCGCAAGGCGTTCCGTGGCCTCTGAGCGCGCGGCACCCGGCGCCCCGCCGGCAGCGGCGGGGTGGATGCCGGTTCTGGTCTTCGCCTGCGTGATCCTGCTCGTCTCGAACGGTGCCCGCTCGTCCTGGGGCCTGTTCCTGCCCGAGATGACCCAGGCGCGAGGCTGGTCGCGCGAGACCTTCAGCTTCGCGGTCGCGATCCAGAACATCGTCTGGGGGACCGGCGCGATGCTGCTCGGCGCGATGGCCGACCGCTGGGGGGCGATGCGCACCCTGATGCTGGGTGCGGTCTTCTACGTCGCCGGTTTCCTCGGCATGGCGGTGGCCACGACCGGCACCGCGCTGTCGCTGACCGGCGGCGTGCTGGTCGGTCTGGGGATCGGCGGCACGGCGTTCGGCATCGTGTTCGCAGCGGTCGGCAAGCTCGTGCCGCCCGAGCGGCGCACCTGGGCCTTCGGCATCGGCACGGCGGCGGGTTCGTTCGGCCAGTTCCTGTTCCTGCCGTCCACCGCCGAGGCGATCCGGGCCTTCGGCTGGCAGGGGGCGGTCTACGGCCATGCGATCGTCGTTGCCCTGATCCTGCTGCTGGCGCTGGGCATCCGCGGCGACCGCGAGGCCGGTGCGCGCGCAGCGGGCAGCAGCACGCTCGGCGAGGCGCTGCGCGAGGCCGCGGGCGACCGCAGCTTCCACCTGCTGTTCTGGGGCTACTTCGTCTGCGGGCTGCAGGTCGTCTTCATCGGCCTGCACCTGCCGGCCTATCTCGCCGACAAGGGCATGCCGCTGTCGCTGGGTGCGCAGGCGATCGCGATCGTCGGCCTGTTCAACGTGATCGGATGCCTGTCGGCCGGCTGGCTCGGCGTGCGGCTGTCGAAGAAGTGGCTGCTGGCCGGCATCTACGTCGCCCGCTCGCTGGTGATGATCGCGTTCCTGCTGGCGCCGCTGTCGGTGTGGTCGGTCTGGCTGTTCGCGGCCGCGATGGGCCTCTTCTGGCTGTCGACGGTGCCGCTCACCACCGGGCTCGTCGGCCAGGTCTACGGTGTCCGGCACCTCGGACTGCTGGGCGGCGTGATCTTCTTCGGTCACCAGATCGGCAGCTTCCTCGGCGCCTGGCTCGGCGGACGGATCTTCGACCTCACCGGGTCGTACGACTGGGCGTGGATCCTGGTGATCGGCTTCGGCGCCTTCGCCGCGCTGATGCACATGCCCATCGACCAGCGCCCGATCGCGCAGCGCACGCCGCTCGCCGCCTGAGTCGGCCCGGGGCGGGGCGCGCGGCGCCCAGGCTCAGTGCAGCGTGGGCCGCCGTGCCGGTCCGCGGCCGCGGAACACCGTCTGCATGACCCGCGTCGTGCCCAGGTTCACCATCTCCTGGCCGATGCCGTGGGCCTCGTCCTCGACGATGTCGAGCGTCACGTCGACGCCCAGCGCGCGCAGGCCACGAAACGCGCGGCCGGCGTGAACCGCGGGCACGACGCTGTCGAACTCGCCGTGGATCAGGTGCACGGTCGCGCCGACGCGCTCGCCTTCCTGCAGCGGCCGCGCGAGCCGTCCGGCGTAGGCGACCACGATCGACGCCAGGCCTGCGTTCGTGCGGGCGAGTTCGAGTGCCAGCGTGGCGCCCTGGCCGAAGCCGATCACCACCGTCTCGCGTGCATCGACGCCGAGCGTCTGCTGGAGGGTGGCGATCCGTTCGCTCACCGTGCCGGTCGTCTCGGTGAGGTCCAGCGCTCCCCGTGCATCGCGCGCGCCCGCATCGAACCAGTCGGCGAGGCTGCCGAAGCGCCGCAGGCCCTGCAGCAGCACCGCCGTGGC
>CAIUGQ010000689.1 GCA_903898725.1 uncultured Burkholderiales bacterium
CAGCCCTCGGAGGTGAACAGCTCGATCAGCGCCACCGTGCCGGACGGCGAGTCGCTGCGGCAGGTGGCGGCCTGCAGCGGGGCATGGACCAGTCCAGCACCGGCTGCGCCGGTTGCGAGCAGTCGGTTCAGGGTGTCGCGTCGGTCCATCGGGCGGTCTTGGGCGGTCGTTGAACGAACCGGTCCGTCGCGGCCCCGTGCCCGGGCTGACACCGGGGCCGTCCCAAGTTCTCGGGCCTCGGGCCTCAGCCTTCGGGCCCCCGACCCTTCGTCGCGCGGCCGGCAGCGCGCGATCAGTTCGGGCGGCCAGGGCAGCGCCGAGCCGTTCGTGCGGTCGACCCACACGTGCACGACGCGGCCACGCCCTGCCAGCAGCCCCGCGCCTTCGCCGTCGCGGCCGAGATCGTGGATCTCGACGGTGTGCGTGAGGCTCGTGCGGCCGACGCGGACCACCTCGATGCGGCACTCGATGACGCCGGGCGGCTTCACCTCGCGCAGGAAGTCGTACTCCACGCGGGCCATCACGGCCGTGCGGCCCGGGATGCCGCCGCGGATGCCCATCGCGACGTACCACTCGCGGAAGGTGAGGTTGATGAAGGCGAAGTAGCGCGCGTTGTTGACGTGGTCGGAGAACCGGTCGTCGGGCAGGTCGGCGTCGCCGACCGGGATGCGCAGCGCGTGGGTACGGAGCGGGGCGTCGGTCATGCGGGCAAGTGTCGCATGACCGGTGCCCCGCTCCGGAGGGTCAGAGCGCCTCGAGCTGTGCCCAGGTGAGCGGCTGCTGCGACTCGGGCGTCCCGTCGCCGTTCGCGTCGAGCGCCAGCACGACACCGGTCGGCGGCGTCACCGTCAGGCTCATCTGCGAGTTGGCGGCCCCCGTGACGAGCAGTCGGCCGGCCGTGGGATCGCCGGCGAGCGGGCCGGAGATTGCGGTCGGCGTCGACAGGGTGACGGAGCCCGGCAGGGCCGAGCCCGAGACACTGCCCGACACGGTGTACGAGTAGGTCCGGCGCGTGTCGTCGATCAGAAGCCGCCCGCTGTAGCCGGTGAGCGTGCGGGACCGGCCGTCTTCGGTCAGGGCCAGCCTCGAGCCGGACAGGGTCACGTCGGCCGTGAACGGCGACACCTTGCTGACGGTGGCCGCCAGCGTCATGTCGCCCGAGGCGGAGGAGGTCTGGCCGTCGGCGGTCACGCTCAGGTTGGTGAAGGTGGCGGTCGTGCTCGATGTGTCGACGGTCGCGGTGCTCGTGAACGACTGGAACACGAAGGCCATCGAACCGCTGACCGTCGCGCCGTCGGCGACGCAGGCGTTGAAGGTGATGGACGCCGAGTCACTGGCGTCGAGCCTGCCGTTGTCGTTCTGGTCCGTCGCGGAGACCGAGATCGATCCACCGCCGGGGCACTGCAGCGTTTCGGTCGAGGTGGCCTTCGCGGACGGCACGCCGGATCCGGCAGACGACCCGGGCTGCCCGGTCGTCAGGGACTGGAGCCTGGCCAGCGAGAACCGGACGAGGTCGAGTCGCGGCCCGCCGGCGGCCGACTTCAGCTGGCCCGACGCGGCGCTCGACGCATCGAACAGTGCGGTCGCGGTCTCGTAGCCGCGCGCGGCCGTGGTGTTGGCGTTGGCGGACGAGATCTGGACGGGTGCCGGGGCGGGCGCGGGTGCAGGGGCCGAGTCGCCGCCGCCGCCGCCGCAGGCCGAGAGCGTGGCGATCAGGAGGAGGGCGGCCGGTGCACGGGCGCGGCGCGGCGCGTTGACGGGGTCGGTCATGGTGGTCGCGTGTCGAGATATCGGGCTGCTCAGTATGCGAGCCGAGACTAAGTCGGGCCTGACTCCGATGGGCGAGACCCGTGCCGTGTCGCGGTGACGAGCGGAGGGCTTCGTCGGTCCGACGGCACGGAATCGGGCTGGCGCGACCGTGCCCGCGCGACTTAGGCGGGCTGCGACGCCGTCCGCCGCACGGCCTCGGCCTCGAAGACGTCGGGCGCGTCCGAGGTCGTTGCGCGCTGCATGTCGCGCGGCCAGCGGGTGTCGTCGAAGGGCGTGCCGCGGTGCATCGTGCAGCGGTTGTCCCACATCACCAGATCGCCGACGCGCCAGCGGTGCAGGTAGGTGAAGCGACGCTCGGTCGCGTGCGCGACCAGCCGCTCGACCAGCGCCTCGGCCTCGTCGTCGGGCAGGCCGCGCACGCGCCCGATGTGCGAGGCGAGGTACAGCGAGCGGCGGCCCGATTCGGGAATCGTGCGCACCAGCGGGCGCGCGACCGGTTCGAACGCGACGCGCTCCTGTTCGGACCAGTCGGTGAAGCCGAGCTTCTTCCTCGAGAACATCAGCGAGTGCTCGGCGAGCAGCCCGTCGATCCGCGTGCGCGTCGCTTCGTCGAGCGCGTCCCAGGCGGCCCGCAGGTCGGCGAACTCGGTGTGGCCGCCGATCGGCGCGACCGATCGCGCATACAGCATCGAGACGCGACCGGTGGGCTGCTTGAACGAGCTGTCGGTGTGCCAGAGCCGGTTGCCGAGCTGGAACAGGCGCAGGCGGTGTTCGGCGCCCCAGACCTTGCCGTCGGCGGTGAGGTTCGCGATGTCGGCGATCTCCGGGCGCACGCGCAGCACCTCGCCGGGCATCACGGTGGCGACCGAGCGCTCGAGCGGGCCGAAGTGCGCGGCGAACGCCAGGTGCTGGTCGACGGTGAGGTCCTGCGACGGGAAGATCAGCACCGCGAAGTCGGCCGACGCGCGCCGCACCTCGGCGAGCGTGTCGGCGGGCAGCGGGTGCGCGAGGTCGATGTCGCCGACCTCGCAGGCGAAGCCCGGGGTCATCGGGGACAGGGTGATCGGCATGGTCTCGTCTCCTCGGCGGCGTGCGCGTGGTCGCGCATCGGGGAAGAGCTTAGCGCGATCAGCGCGGTGCGGCAGCCTCGGCCGTGCCGAGTCCCGGCGGACCGCTGCCCAGTCCCGGGCCGACCCGCCCGAAGCCCGGCAGGCGCAGCGCGAAGTCGTTCGGGTCGACACCGACCGACAGGCCGAGCAGGTTGAACTCCAGCCCCTCCTCGATGCCGACCGCCACGCCGAGCAGGCCTGCGAGCGACAGCTGCCAGCCGGTGCCGCTCGGGGTGGTGTCGACGATCGTGCCGGGCAGCCAGTCCTTGCCGATCGCGTTCGGCGGCAGGTCGAGCCGCAGCTCCGGCACCTGCCGCGCGACGAAGGCCGTGAAGGTGTTGCTGTTCGGGCCGGGCCAGGCGCGGTAGCTGTCCGGGTAGGGGTAGGCCGCGACCGCGGCCTCGATGCGGTCGATGGTCGCGTCGACGCCGTCGCCGCGCAGGTCGACCAGCTTCTCCGGCCACGCGCCGAACCAGCGGAAGTCGGGCGTGCCCGACTGCGTGACGACCGCGCCCGCGCCGCGGAAGACCCGCCAGCCGATCACGTGGTTCACGGTCCAGGCGTCGGCCCCGCTGCGCTTGGTCGCGATCCAGGTGTGCACGCCGAACGCACCGCGCCAGCCGACCGTGCGCGCCGCATAGACCTGCACGACGGCGCGCGGCTCGTCGGCGGGGAGCGGCGCCTGGCCGCTGCTGTCGCGGCTGCCCGAGCGCCAGGTCGCGCTCGGGTCGACCTCGCCGGTGGCGATCACGCCGAGGGGGCCGAGCAGCAGGACTCCGACGAGGGCGAGGGCGGCGAGCACGGGGCGGACGAGGCGGACGAGGCGGACGGGGCGCACGGAGCGGGGTGGGGAGCCGGGACGAGGCAGGGTCGGGCCGGGGCTCGGCTGGCCCAGGCGCGCGGGTTGATCCGAGGCAGGGGCGGGTCCGAGGCAGGCCGGCCCAACCGGTCGGACCGAGGCCGACGCTAGCACGGAACGCCGGCGCGACCGGTGCCAACCCCTCGCGTACCATCGTCGAGATGAGCTCCGTCGACCGCCCCACACCGGCCCCCGTCGCCCTCGACGCGCGGGTCGCCGCCTTCGCCCGCGACGTCGTCGCCCCCGGCGCTGCCCGCTGGGAGCGCGAGCGCCGCGTCGCGCGAGAGGCGATCGGAGCCGCCGCCGAACTCGGCCTGTGCCGCATCGAGGTGCCGCCCGAGCACGGCGGCCTGGGCCTGCCGTTCTCGGCCAAGGCGCGGATCGCCGAGACGCTCGCGGGCGCCGATTTCGGCTTCGCGTTCTCGCTGATCAACACCGGCAACATCGCCACCAAGCTCGCCCGCGAGGCCTCGCCCGAGGTGATCGCCCGCTGGGTCCCGGACCTGATGGCGGGCCGCGTGATCGGCTGCACCGCGCTGACCGAGCCGGGCGCGGGCTCGGACTTCGCGGCGATCCGGACCCGCGCGGTGCGCGTGGCGGGCGGCTGGCGCATCGAGGGCGAGAAGGCCTGGATCACCAATGCCGCCGAGGCCGACGTCGCGGTGCTCTACGCGCAGACCGAGCCGGGCTCGGGCGGACGCGGCATCGCGGGCTTCGTGATCGACGCGCACCGCGCCGGCTTCGTGCGCCATCCCGCGTTCGAGCTGTCCGGCCAGCATGCGATCGGCACCGGCGGCTTCGCGCTCGACGGCTACCTGGCCACCGATGCCGAGCTGCTGCAGCCGCCCGGACGCGCGTTCAAGGCGGCGCTCGCCTCGATCAACGGTGCCCGGACCTATGTCGCCGCGATGTGCTGCGGCATGCTCGGCGAGGCGCTGCGCATCGCGCAGGCGCACGGTGACGCCCGCCACACCTTCGGCGTGCCGCTGGCCGATCACCAGGGCTGGCGGTGGATCGTCGCCGAGGCGTCCGCCGAGCTCGCGGCATGCCGTCTGCAGGTCCTCGATGCGGCGGCACGCATCGATGCGGGGGCCGATGCGCAGCTCGCCGCCGCGCAGGCCAAGCTCGTCGCCACGCGCACCGCCGAGCGCCAGCTGCCGCGGCTCGCGCAGGCGATGGGCGCCGAGGGACTGCGCGAGGCCCATCCGTTCGGCCGGCACATGAACGGCGCGCGCGTCGCGTCCTTCGTCGACGGCTCCTCGGAGATGCTGCTCGAGCGGATCGCGGCGGTGCTGCGGGCGGGGCAGCGGGCCGGGTAGCGCACGGCAGCGCACCGCCCCGCACCGCAGGCCGCGACCGACCGCCGGCCCGCGGCCGATCAGTCCTTCACCTGGATGATCGTCTCGACCTCCACCGCGATCTGCATCGGCAGCGCGGCCATGCCGACCGCCGAGCGGGCGCCGCGCCCGTTCGCCTCGCCGAAGACCTCGACGAACAGGTCCGCGAAGCCGTCGATGACCTTCGGATGCTGGTCGAAGTCGGGCGCGGAGTTGACCATGCCGAGTGTCTTCACCACCCGCTCGACGCGATCGAGCGAGCCGAGCGCCGCGCGGATGTTCGCGAGCATGTTCAGGCCGACGATGCGTGCGGCCTCGCGGCCCTGTTCGATCGACACGCCCGCGCCCAGCTTGCCGGTGACCACGCTGCCGTCGGGCCGCCGCGGCCCGAGCCCGGACAGGAACAGCAGGTTGCCGACCTGCACCGAGGGCACGTAGGTGCCCATCGGCTTCGACGGGGGCGGCAGTTCGATGCCGAGTTCGGCGAGGCGTCGTTCCGGATTCATGCGGGTCTCCTCCAGGTGGGGCCGCCGACGGCGGGCGGCACGGGGTGCGTGGCGATAATACGGCCGTGCACGCGACGACGACGACCGCAGACGCCACCGCCGCCGCGCGGCTCGCCAACCGCCGCGGCATCCGCTTCATGGTTGCGGCGATGGCGTGCTTCATCGCCAACGACACGCTGGTCAAGGTCGCGAGCGAGTCGCTGCCGGCCGGGCAGCTGATCTTCGTGCGCGGGCTGATGGCCTCGCTGCTGGTGCTCCTGGTCGCGCGCGCCACCGCGGCGCCGATCGCGGCCTCGCAGATCGGCCACCGCTGGGTGCTCGTGCGCGCCGCCATCGACGCGACCGCCACCTTCACCTACCTGGTGTCGCTGTTCCACCTGCCGATCGCCAACGCGACCGCGATCAACATGGCCTCGCCGCTGTTCATCGTGGCGCTGGCGGTGCCGCTGTTCGGCGAACGCGTCGACGCCCGCCGCTGGGCCGCGATCGTGGCCGGCTTCGCCGGCGTGCTGCTGGTGATCCAGCCGCGCATCGAGGGCTTCAACGGCTACGCGCTGCTGTGCCTGCTCGCGACGCTGCTGCACTCGATCCGCGATCTGGTGGTGCGCCGCATCCCGGCGGGCATTCCCTCGCTCGCGATCACGCTCGCCACCGCGGTCTCGGTCACGCTGCTCGCCGGGCTGCTGTCGATCGTGCAGGGCTGGCAGCCGCTCGGTCTGCGCGAGTTCGCGCTGCTCGCGGGCGCCTCGGTGTTCCTGGCGTCGGGCTATCACCTGATCATCCGCGGCACGCGGATGGGCGACATGTCGACGATCGCGCCGTGGCGCTACACCGGGCTGCTGTGGGCGCTGATCGTCGGCTGGGTCGTCTGGGGCGACGTGCCCAACGCGCTCGGCTGGGGCGGCATCGGGCTGCTGATCGCAGCCGGGGTCTATCTGGTGCGGCGCGAGCGACGCGGGTGATCGATGGCCCGCCGCGGCATCGCCTCGAGCGGCAGACCGCCCTGGCCCGACCCGCGGACCCCGCGCCTCACCCCGCCTCGGGCGGCGCCAGCGTCGCGAGACAGCCCGCGTCGGCCAGCACCGGATCCAGCCGCGCGCGCGTGCCCGCATCCAGCGCCGCGTAGCGCTCGCGCAGCCGCTCCAGGCACTTCACCTGGAAGCGGAACGGGGTGAGCGTGCAGTCCAGCCCCCAGACGCTCAGCCGAAGCTGCGGCGCGCCCTCGAACCAGGCCTGCGCGTTGGCCACCAGAAACGGCAGGTAGAGCTCGCCGACGAGTTCGAGCAGGCGGCCCGCGGCACCGGCGAGCGCCGCCTCGAGCGTGTCCCAGTCGCCGTCGACGCCCGAGGCGTCGTCGAGCCTGCGCACCCAGTGATCGAGCATCGGGGCGCGCTCGCGCAGGATGCGCATCGGCGTCGGGTCGGTCGCCAGCTCGCTCAGCTGGCCGTACCAGGCGAAGTCGGCCAGCGACGGGCGCGAGCCGAACAGGTAGCGGCGCATGCCGACATGCGGCTCGAAGGCGTCGAGCATCCGTCGGTAGCTTTCCTCGATGAGCGGACGGTTCGCCTCGGTCGCGCCGAGGATCGTCATCCGCGACACCTGCCGCTGGCGGAACGAGTCGATCTCCTCGGCGCTGCCGGGCGGCGCCTCCGACACCGACCACTCCTCGGCCGCCCAGCGCGACACATAGGCCTGGTCCTCGGTATCCCACCAGCGGTAGAGGAACAGCGCCTTGACCGCCCACTCGTCGGCCATGTCCTCGAGCAGGTCGCAGACGAACGCGAGCGCCGGGTCGTCGGGGATCACGCCGCGGCCAGCGTGCAAGGACTCGAGGACGTGGGCCAGCGCCGTGGTCTCGCCCTGGTAGCGACCGTCCGGGAACTGCAGCACCGGGATCAGCATCGGCCTGACGTGCGCGGTGGCGGCGCGCAGCGCGCGGGTCATGATCACCCAGTCGTGCGGGATGCGGCGATAGCGCAGCAGCGCGCGCAGCTTGAGCGCGTACGGCGACGCGGTGGACCCGATCAGTCGGTAGCGGTCGGGCGTCATGTCGGATAGGGCTCCGCACCGCGCAGGCGGCCGATCTCGATCAGGCACCCGATGCCGAGCACGAGGCCGAGGACGGTCACGACCAGCATGCCGGTCGCGTTCGCGCCCGCGGCCGCCAGCCGCCCGATGTCGATCACCGCGAAGTCGTACAGGGCGTGACCGACCATCGGCAGCAGCAGCGAGCGCGTGCCGAGCGCGGCCATCAGGAAGATCGCGCCCATCAGCAGCGTGACGAGCACCTGCACCGCCACCATCGCCGGCGGCTGGCCGGCCAGGATGTTGATCGCATGGAAGGCGCCGAAGGCCAGGCTCGCCGCGATCGCGCCGCGCCGCAGGCCCCACCAGCGGCAGAAGGCGGCGAGCAGCAGGCCGCGGAACAGCCACTCCTCGTTGAGGCCGACCAGCGCGGTGGTCCGCAGCACCCGCCAGGACAGGCCGTCGTCGAAGGCCGCTCCGGCGGGCAGGCTCAGCCGCGCGACGGCCCAGGCACCGGCCGCGGCCAACAGCAGCAGGACCAGCGGCGCGACGCGGCGGAGTGCGGCCCCGCGGGGCGGGGCGAGCCGGGGCGCGCGCAGCCCCATCCGGCGACCCGGGAACCACAGTGCGGTGGCCACCGCGAGCAGCAGCGTCACCTGGACCTCGGTGTCGAACAGCGCGACGGCGAAGCGCGGGTCGGCATACGGATACGGGGCCCGCAGCAGGCCGAGGACGAAGAGCGCGGTGGCGGCCGTGACCACCATCCAGACCAGCAGTCGGCTGTCGAGTCGGCGCATCCGGCCCGCATCGGCGGACTCCAGGGTGAACATCGGCGATCGCCTCGCTGCGGGGTGGGGTCCGGATCCGGTGTCGACGGCCGATGCGGCACGCCGGTCGGGAACGGTCGACGCCGACACGCAGCGTGGCCGTCCGTGCCGGCATGGTGCACCACCGGGGCTATCATCGGCCACTCTCGAACCGATCCGCCGCCCGCCCGACGATGCGCGACCCCGCCTCCTTCATCGCCCCCGCCTACCTGAACATCGGCGAGTCGCTCGTGCGCGAGCTGTCGAAGCTGATGTCGGTGCCCGGCATGGTCTCGCTGGCCGGCGGCTACCCGGGCCCCGAGCTGTTCGACCGCGACGGCGTGCGCGAGGCGGCCGACGCCGCGCTGCGCGACATGCCGGTCGCCTGCCTGCAGTACGGCCCCACCGACGGCCTGCCCGGCGTGCGCGAGGCGGTCTGCCGGCTGCTCGCCGCGCGCGGCACCCGCTGCTCGCCCGACGACGTGCTGATGACCGGCGGCTCGCAGCAGGGCTTCGACCTGCTGGTGCGCACCCTGCTCGCGCCCGGCGACACCGCGATCGTCGAGCGCCCGACCTACACCGGCCCGCTGCGGGTGCTGAAGGTGGCCGGCGTGCGCACGCTGACGGTCGGCGTCGACGCGCACGGCCTGGACGTCGACGAGCTCGAGACGCTGCTGCGCGACCCGGCCACGCCGCGCCCGAAGCTGCTGTACGTGGTGCCCACCTTCGCCAACCCGAGCGGCGCGACCATGCCCCGCGCGCGCCGCCTGAAGCTGCTGGCGCTCGCCGTCGAGCACGGCTTCGTGATCGTCGAAGACGATCCCTACGGCCAGCTGCGCTTCGACGGCGAACACGAGCCGCACATCGCCGGCCTGGTCGACGAGGTGCCGGGCTCGAGGCAGTGGGTGGTGCACCTGGGCAGCTTCTCGAAGGTCATCGCGCCCGGGCTGCGCCTGGGCTACACCGTCGCGCCGCCCGACATCCGTCGGCCCTGCGTGCTGGCCAAGCAGCTCGACGACATTTCCAGCCCCGGCTTCACGCAGGCCACCGTGCAGCGCTACCTCGCCGCCGGCCGCCTCGACGCCCACCTGCCGACCATCCTCGCCGCCTACCGCGAGCGCGCCGGTGCGATGCGCGATGCGATCGCGCAGCACCTGGCCGACCGCGTCGACTTCAACATCCCGCAGGGCGGCATGTTCATGTGGGGCCGGCTGCGCGACGGCACCAGCACCCGAACGCTGCTGCCGCATGCGATCGAGGAGAAGGTGACCTTCGTGCCCGGCGACATCTACTACGCCGACCGGGCCGATGCCGCGACCCTGCGGCTGTCCTTCTCCACGCCGTCGCCCGAGCAGATCCGCGAGGGCGTGGCCCGCCTCGGTCGCGCGATCTCGCGGATGCACGCGTGAGCGGGCGCGCGCCGCGCCGCATCTCGGGCCCGGCCGGCCGCGCGCCGCGGCCCGGCCCGCGCGTCGAGCCCACCGCGCAGACTCCGGTCGCCGAGCGCCACCGCAACCACTTCTTCGCGCTGCTGCCGCCGCCGGCGGTGCGCAAGGGCCTCGCGCTGCTGGCGGCCGAGCTGCCCGAGGCGGTCGGCGGCCGCGCCGAGCCCGCCCACCGGCTGCACCTGACGCTGCTCTTCCTCGGGCCGCTGCCGCCCGGCCACGAGGCGGCGCTGCTGGCGGCCGGTGCTGCGGCAGCCGCGGCCTGCGGGCCCTTCGACGTCGAGCTCGATCACCTCGGGCGCTTCCCGAGGAGCGACGTGGTCTGGGTCGGCCCCTCGGCCCCGCCCGAGCCGGCGCTCCCGGCGCTGCATTCGGCGCTGCGCCGCGGCTGCGCCGAGGTGCCCGTCTCCCGACGGCCCGACAAGTTCGCCCCGCATGTGACGCTGCTGCGCGGCAGCGGCCCCGAGGACGAGGTGCCTGCCGACCCGGTCGGCCCGTGGCGCTGGCGCGCCAGCCGCTTCGTGCTGCTGCGCACCGACCCCTCGCCCGAGGGCCGCGTCTACACGGCGCTCGGCGAGTGGCCGCTGCTCAGCTGAAGGTGCCGCCGAACTTCGCGCGCAGCTCGTTCTTCTGCACCTTGCCGGTCCCGCCGACCGGCAGCGCGTCGAGGAAGACCACGTCGTCGGGCACCCACCACTTCGCCACGCGCTGCGCGAGGAAGTCGAGGATCTCGGCCTTCTCGAGCGTCTGACCGGGCTTCTTCACCACGAACAGCAGCGGGCGCTCGTCCCACTTCGGGTGCTTGACGCCGATCACCGCGGCCATGGCCACCGCCGGGTGTGCGACCGCGGCGTTCTCCAGGTCGATCGAGCTGATCCACTCGCCGCCGGTCTTGATCACGTCCTTGGTGCGGTCGCGGATCTGCATCACGCCGTCGGCGGCGATGGTCGCGATGTCGCCGGTGGGGAACCAGCCGTCGATCAGCGCCGAGCCCTCGGCCTTGAAGTAGCGGTCCAGGATCCACTGCCCGCGCACCATCAGCTCGCCCTGGGTGCTGCCGTCGCGCGGCACCGTCCGGCCCTCGGCGTCGACCACCTTGATCTCGATGCCGTAGACCGTGCGGCCCTGCTTGGCGACGATCGCATGGCGCTCGGCGGCGGGCAGCGAGGCTTCGGCGGCGGTCAGCGCGCCCATCGTCGCCACCGCCGTCGTCTCGGTCATGCCCCAGCCGTGGCGGACCTCGACGCCGTACTCGTCGGCGAACTTCGCGATCAGTGCCAGCGGCATGGCCGAGCCGCCGGTGCCGGTGCGGCGCATCGTCGAGAAGCGCAGCTTGTGCGCATCGAGGTGGGCGATCAGCCCCTGCCAGATCGTCGGCACGCCGGCGCTCACCGTCACGCGCTCGGACTCGATCAGTTCGTAGAGCGAGGCGCCGTCGAGCTTCGGCCCGGGCAGCACCAGCTTCGCGCCGCCGATCGGCGCCGCGTACGGGATGCACCAGGCATTGATGTGGAACATCGGCACCACCGGCAGGATCGTCTCCTGCGTCGACAGGTTGATGATCCCGGGGTTGCAGATCGAGATCGCGTTGAGCGCGATCGCGCGGTGCGAGTAGAGCGCGCCCTTCGGATTGCCGGTGGTGCCCGAGGTGTAGCACAGCGCCGCGCCGGTGCGCTCGTCGAAGCTCGGCCACTCGAAGGCATCGTCGTGCGGCGCGATCAGGTCCTCGTAGGCGACGACGTTCGCGACCCCCTCGATGGCCGGCGTGTGCGCCGCCTCGGCCAGGCAGACCCAGGCGCGCACCTTCGGGCAGGCCGCGGCGATGCCCTTGACCAGCGGCGCGAAGGTGGCGTCGAACAGCACCACCTCGTCCTCGGCGTGGTTGATGATGTAGACGAGCTGCTGCGGATGCAGCCGCGGATTGCAGGTGTGCATCACCATGCCGCTGCCCGAGACCGCGTAGTAGGCCTCGAGGTGGCGGTGGTTGTTCCAGGCGATCGAGCCGACGGTCGCGCCGGGCGCCAGGCCCATCCCGGCCAGTGCCTTGGCCAGGCGGCGGGCGCGCGCGGCGCAGTCGGCGTAGGTGTAGCGGAACAGCGGCCCGTGGGTCTCGCGCGAGACCACTTCGACGGTGCCGAACTGCGCGGCCGCATGCTCGATGATCCCCGAGAGCATCAGGGGCAGGTCCATCATCAGTCCGGGTTTCAGCATGGCGGTGCACGTCCAGGTTGGGAGTCCCGGAGTCTAGCCGCTGCCGATCGGTCGGGGCGCTTTCCCGCGCGTCCGCGCGGGCACCCGACCCGTCAGAGCGCGCCGAGGGCGCGCTTCCTGCGTTCCATCATCCGCCAGATGAAGGGCGTGAAGATCAGCTGCATCGCGATCTCCATCTTGCCGCCCGGCACGACGATGGTGTTCGGCCGCGACATCCACGAGTCGTGGATCATGTTCAGCAGGTACGGGAAGTCGATGCCCTTGGGGTTGGCGAAGCGGATCACCACCATGCTCTCGTCGGCCGACGGGATGTCGCGCGCGATGAAGGGGTTCGAGGTGTCGACCACCGGCACGCGCTGGAAGTTCACGTGGGTGTGCGCGAACTGCGGAACGATGTAGTGCACGTAGTCGGGCATGCGGCGCAGGATGGTGTCGGTCACCGCCTCGGCCGAGTAGCCGCGCACATGCTTGTCGCGCCAGAGCTTCTGGATCCACTCGAGGTTGATCACCGGCACCACGCCGACCAGCAGGTCCGGATGCCGGGCGATGTTCAGCGAATCGGTCACCACCGCGCCGTGCAGCCCCTCGTAGAACAGCAGGTCGGTGTCCGGCGGGAGGTCCTCCCAGGGCGTGAAGGTGCCCGGCTCCTGGTCGTAGGGCGCGGCCTCCACCGGGTCGTGCAGGTACTTGCGCACGCGCCCGGTGCCGCGCTCGGAATACGAGCGGAACAGAGACTCGAGCTCGGCGAACAGGTTGTTGTCCGGGCCGAAGTGGCTGAAGTTCCGGTTCCCCGAGCGCTCGGCCTCGGCCTGGCGCGCCCGCATCTCCTGGCGGTCGAAGCGGTGGAAGCTGTCGCCCTCGACGATGCCCGCCGCGACGCCCTCGCGGCGGAAGATCGCCTGGAAGGTGCGCGTCACCGACGAGGTGCCCGCGCCGGACGAACCGGTGATCGAGATGATGGGGTGGCGCTCGGACATGGCGGATCGAAGACGGGTCGGGGTGGGTCGGGGTGCGTCGGTGTCGGGGCGTCAGTCGCGGAACAGGCTGCGCTCGGCGAACAGCGGCGTCTCGGGGCCGCGTTCCGACGGGTCGGTGTGGTAGCGCTCGATGCGCTCGACCTCGTCGCGCGAGCCGAGCACGACGCCGATCCGCTGGTGCAGCGCCGAGGGCTGCACGCCGAGCACCGGCTGGCGCCCGGTGCTGGCCCGCCCGCCGGCCTGCTCGATCAGCAGGCCGATCGGGTTGGCCTCGTAGAGCAGCCGCAGCCGGCCCGGTTTCGACGGCTCGCGCAGGTCGCGCGGGTAGAGGAACACGCCGCCGCGCATCATGATGCGGTGCGCCTCGGCGACCAGGCTCGCGATCCAGCGCATGTTGAAGTCCTTGCCGCGCGGGCCGGTGCGCCCGGCCAGGCACTCGTCGACGTAGCGCTTGACCGGCGGCTCCCAGAAGCGCGAGTTCGACGAGTTGATCGCGAACTCGCGGGCCTCGGGCGGCACCGCGAGCTTCGGATGGGTGAGCACGAACTCGCCGAGGTCCGGGTTCAGCGTGAAGCCGGCCACGCCGTTGCCCACCGTCAGCACCAGCATCGTCGAGGGCCCGTAGATCGCATAGCCGGCGGCGACCTGCTGCGTGCCCGGCTGCAGGAAGTCGGCCTCGACCACGTCGCGGCCGGTCTCGATCGCATCGGGCGGGGCGCGCAGGATCGAGAAGATGCTGCCGACCGCGACGTTGACGTCGATGTTCGACGAGCCGTCGAGCGGGTCGAACACCAGCAGGTACTTGCCGCGCGGGTAGGTCGCCGGGATCTGCGCGGGCGCCTCCATCTCCTCGGAGGCGAGGCCGGCGAGCTGACCGTTCCACTCGTTCATCCGCAGGAAGATGTCGTTGGACATCACGTCGAGCGGCTGCTGGGTCTCGCCCTGCACGTTGACGGTGCCGGCCGCCGGGGCGTCGACGAGGCCGCCGAAGGCCACCCGCCGCGCGATCGCCTTGCAGGCGAGCGCCACGTCGAGGAGCAGGGCGTTGAGGTCGCCGCTCGCATCGGGAAAGCGCCGGCGCTCCTCGATCAGGTAGCGCGTCAGCGTCCAGCGGCCGGTCAGCGGCATCGGGGTCTCCGGTTCGGTGGTTCGGGCGGCCGGGGCGCGCGCCCGCGTTCAGCCGGCCTGCGCGCCGTGCCAGGCGTGCAGCTGCTCGACGGTCACGTCGGCGAGGCTGGGCATCACGCGCAGCGCGCCGCGGAAGTCCTGGTGGTGGGTGTAATGCGAGGGGGTCACCAGCGTCGGCAGGCGGGCGGCGATCGCCGCCTGCAGGCCGGTGATCGAGTCCTCGAACGCGAGGCAGGCATCGGCCGTCAGCCCCATGCGCGACAGCGCCTGCTGGTAGACCTGCGGGTCGGGCTTGCGGCGCGGCGCGGTGTCGGCATCCTCGATCACCTCGAAGAAGTCGCGCCAGTCGGGGCCGAGGCTGAAGCCGAGCAGCGCATCGATGTTCGGCGGCGAGGTGGTGGTGGCGATCGCCAGCCGCAGCCCGCTCGCGCGCGCCTCGCGGACCAGCCGCTCGACGCCGTCGCGCAGCGGGATCTCGCCGCGTCCGACCCAGTCGGTGTAGATGGCCGTCTTCGAGGCGTGCAGCGTGCGCACCTCGGGCGAGTCGGACGTCCAGGCCGGCGCGCCGGGCGCTCGGTGCTCGCGCTGCCAGTGCGCGATCCGCTCGCGCCCGCCGGCCACCAGGATCAGCCGCCGGTAGGTGTTCGCGTCCCACTGCCAGTCGAGGCCGGCCCGCGAGAAGGCTTCGTTGAAGGCGACGCGATGCAGGTGCTCGGTATCGGCGAGGGTGCCGTCGACGTCGAAGATCAGGGCCTGCAGCGGGGTCGTGGGCATGGCGGCTCCTAGGGGCGGGGCGTTGCGAACACGCGGCTCGCCAGGATGTCCGGCGGCTCGATCGTCGACAGCGTACGCGCGTCCAGCTCGCGCGTGCGATCGGCATAGAGCCGGCTGGCCTGCCGAAGCCGGGCGCGATCGAGGGCGTTGCGCACGCTTCGGGCATTTGCGAAATGCGGCTGCTCCAGGCGGCGCAGCAGGTAGGCGTCGAAGGCGTCGCGCGCGCCCTCGCCGAAGCGGTACCCGGTGGCCGCGAGCATCCGGTCGGCGATCTGGAGCAGCTCGGTGCCGCCGTAGTCGGGGAAGTCGATGTGATGGGCGATCCGCGAGCTCATGCCCGGGTTCGAGCCGAAGAAGGTGTCCATCCGGTCCTTGTAGCCGGCGAGGATCACCACCAGGTCGTCGCGCTGGTTCTCCATCACCTGCAGCAGGATCTCGATCGCCTCCTGACCGTAGTCGCGCTCGTTGTCGGGGCGGTAGAGCCAGTAGGCCTCGTCGATGAACAGCACGCCGCCCATCGCCTTCTTGAGCACCTCCTTCGTCTTCGGCGCGGTGTGGCCGATGTACTGGCCGACCAGGTCGTCGCGGGTGACCGAGACGACGTGGCCGCGCCGCACGTAGCCCAGCCGGTGCAGGATCTGCGCGATCCGCAGCGCCACCGTCGTCTTGCCGGTGCCCGGATTGCCGGTGAAGCACATGTGCAGCGAGGGCGGGTGGGCGGTCAGTCCGTGGGCCGCGCGCAGCCGGTCGACGACCAGCATCGCGGCGATGTCGCGGATCCTCGCCTTGACCGGCGCCAGACCCACCAGGTCGGTGTCGAGCTCGTCCATCACCGCCTCGACCTGGGTCGAGGCGAGCACCTCGGCGACGGTGCGCGGGGGCGAGGCGGCCGGGGCCGACGGCGGGGTGGCGGCGGGCGCGGCAGCGGTCGG
>CAIUGQ010000690.1 GCA_903898725.1 uncultured Burkholderiales bacterium
ACCAGGCCTTCGCAGGGCAGGTCTTCATCGGCATCGGTGATCACCCGACCCGCCACGCTGACGCGCTCGTTCCAGATGAGCTGGCGGCACTGATTGCGGCTGCCGAAGCCCTGGCTGCGTAGGATCTTGTCCAGAGTCATGCTGCAGGCCGATGCCCCACCTCGAAGTCGTTCCGCCCGTCCCGATCCACCCCCCGCACCAGCCACAGCGGACGCGTCGAGAAATCGATGGTGTACCCGCTCCCGTCCCCCGGCTTCATCAGCGTGCGGTCGAACAGCGAGGTCGACGGCATGTACCGGATCGCCACCCCCGCGCGCCGCTTGGGCGACCGGTTCGCGGCCGCGCCATGGATCATGTACACGTCGTGCATCGACATCTGCCCGGGCTCGAGCTCGATGTCGACGGCCCGCGTGACGTCGAACGCGCCGTCCACGGTCCGCTGGTTCAGGACCACGTCCGTGCGCGTCTCGGTCAGGTGCGGCAGCAGCGCGCGGTCGCGGTGCGAGCCGGGGATCACGCGCAGGCAGCCGTTCTCGACCTTCGACTCGTCGAGCGCGACCCAGATGGTGCAGGTGGCGAGGGGGCGGATGGGCCAGTAGTGGCCGTCCTGGTGCCAGGGGGTCTCGAGGCCGTCGCCGCCGGGCTTGCAGAAGATCTGGCAGCCCCAGAGGATCACGTCCTCGCCGATGAGCTGCGCGACCATGTCGAGGAGCGCGGGGTCGCGCGCGAGCTCGAGGAAGTCGGCGCTGCCGCGCACGCCCTCGGCGTTCTTGCCCTCGATGTGGATGCTGACGAGCCGCTCGGGGCGGATGTCGGGGTTCTCGCGGATCAGCCGGTCGAGGGTGCCGCGCAGCTTCGCGAGGCGGTCGTCGGGGATGCGGTACGTCGGCACGATCCAGCCTTCGCGCTGGTATCGGGCGATCTCGTCGGGGGCGAGTCGGGCCATGATGTGTCTCCTCGCTGCCCGGCGCGAACTGAGCGCCGGGACCTGCGAGGAGTGTAAGTCGGCGACGGGCCGCCGATGCTCACGGCGGACTCGCCGCCTCAGTGCGCCGGTTCCGGATGAACGCAGCCGAGCGAGGCCGCGACCCGAAGCCGTTTCAGATCGCGGGTCCAGAGTCTCGACCCGCCGGTCAGCACCACTGAGGCGAGCAGATGAACGTCGACGTATCCGATGCCTTTGCCGTGGAGTGCATGACGCTCGATGAAGTGCATCACTTCGGCGGCCTCGGCCACCACGGCGGCCGGCAGGTCCTGCAGAAGTTCGAGAATCAGATCACGGTCGCGCAGGCTTCCGCATGCGATCTCGCCGACCACGAACGGATGCATCAGCACAGTCGATCGCTCCAGCAACTCGATCAGCCCGGGCTCGCCATGGCGGGGGTGATCGACCCAGACGGACGTGTCGACCAGGATCAAGCCGGATTCCCGCTGCGACGACGCGGCGCAGCCTTCAGCATGGGCTGCGTGCCCCCCAACCGGGCAAGACGCCTCGCGCTCTCGCGCTCGATGAGCGCCTTCAGTGCCTCGCTCAACATGGCGGTTCGATCCATCGGACCCATCAGCTTCGTGGCCTTGGCCAGCAATTCGTCGTCGATGTTGATCGTGGTTCGCATGCGCAAACTCCCAAGGGATGGCATCAATACTGGCATCAACTGATGACCAAAATCGTGGCTGAGTTCAGCGGCTGACGGCGGAGCGGCTCACCCGAGCCGCGCCACCACCTCCCCCACTCCCTCGATCGCCGCATCCACCGCCCCGGCCAGATACCCCGGGTAGTCCCGCGACCACTCGCTGCCGATACCCGCGAGCTTGCCCGCCCAGGGCCCGTCCTGCGCCGCCTTCGGCGGGGCCGCGGCATGCTGCCCGCCCGACTCCGCGTCCTCGGCGGTGGCGGTGAACGGATCGAGGGCCCAGTCCTTCAGCACGTCGGCCCGCGGTGTCGCCGCGCGCTCGCCGAACAGCCGTGCGAGCTGCGCGCGGCAGTGGGTGCGCAGCACGTCCTCGGGCACGCCGCGGCGCACGGTGGCGGGCACGCCGACGAAGCCGAACAGCGCGGCGGGGCCGCCGGGCACCGACGCGTCGTGGATCTCGGCCATCGGCCCGCGGCCGCTTCGCGCGGCGCCGGACAGGCCCTCGTCGCGCCAGAACGGCGTGTCGTAGACGGCGACGTACTTCGCGTGCGGCGCCATCCAGGTCGGTGTGTCCCGCCAGCGGCGACTCAGTTCGAGCGGCAGCGGCGGATCGAAGGTGATGCTGCGTTCGGCCAGGCGCGGGGGCAGCGCGAGCAGCACCTGCTCGGCGTGCCAGACGCGGACCTCGCCGCTCGCGGTCTCGACCTCGAGGGCGACCTGGTCGTCGATCCGACGCAGGCGACGCACCACCTCGCCGGTCCGCACGCACCCGGCTTCGAGTCGCCCGAACAGCGCGGCCACCAGCGATGCGATGCCGCCCGCGAGGCGCACGCTGCCGGCCCCGTCGGCCTGGGCACGCACGCGCACGGGCGGCTGGGTGCCGGCGCGCTCGACCATCACGTCGCCGTCCTCGAACTGCGCGATGCGCTGCAGGCCGAGCGCGTCGACGAGCTGGTCGAACTGCGGCTGCATCGCGGGCCAGAACCAGGACGGCCCGAGGTCGAACCGGTCGGTGGCGGCGAGGGTCGGGTCGGCGAAGGCGCCGTCTGCGCCGGCGGTGAGGATGCGGCCGCCGAGTCGGTCGCGGGCCTCGAAGAGCACGACGTCGCGCACGCCCTGCTGCTGGAGCAGCACGGCGGCGAGCAGGCCGGCGAGGCCGCCGCCGACGATGGCGATGCGGAGGGGCGTGCCGCTCGTGCGGGCGTCTGGGGAGAGATCGGGATTCACGAGCATGCCGGACGATACCTCGGTCGAGATTCGGCGCAGGTGGTCCGGGCGGTGCCGCCCGCAGGCCGCGGCCGGCGTCGGACCGTGCCGCCGCCTAAGCGGCCGCGCTCACTGCACGCTAGCCTCGAAGTGGATCGGCTCGCACCGGTCCGACGTGCCGTCGGCGAAGGCCCGCTGACGCGCCATCGCCACCTGGCAGACGATGCGCACGGTGCGCTGCACATCGGGCTGGGTCGCGCGCTTCAGGGTCCAGGCGGCGAGAGCCGCCCACCCGACCGGACCGAGCATCACGCCGAGCAGCGCGGCAGCGGCCGAGTCCGTGCCGGTGCCCGCCGTCCCGATCGCGCCCAGCGTCGTGCCCGGCCCGTACGCGGCGAACACGCCGGCCGAGGCGAGCGCCATGCCCGTGCCGACGGCGACGGGTCCGGTCAGTCGGGCGAATCCGGAGGCGGCGGCTGCGCTGTCCGCCGCGAGCCTGCGCTGGTACTGCTTCCAGCTCGCGGCGGTCATGCCCGGTTCGAGGTGCCCGAGCAGCGCGGCCAGGCAGGCCGACTCGAATCCGATGACCTGCGCGCGCAGCAGCCTCGCCTGTTGCACGTCGGGCGGGGTGTTGCGGGCGGCGTGGTCGATTCGGATCAGCTCCACCACGGCAGGATGCCGGACGTGCCTGGCGTCGACGCCCAGGGCGGTTGCCGCGCCGCTCACCATCTCGAGCCATCCGACGCCGTGGCCTCGCACCCGGTTCATCACCGCGTTGCCGCCCGCGAACAGGATGAGCGCCCGTGCACGCACGGGCTCGATCGGCGCCGTGGCGTTCTCCCGATCGGGCAGTGTCCGCGTGATGGCCAGCGCCTCGTCGAGGGAGGCGCTGCGCAGCGCGGATTCGAGGAAGACGTTGGAATGGTGCGTGTGCATGCTGACTCCCGAGTCGCATGCCGAGCATCGGGCAACGTGGCTCACGCCCAAAATCGGCGGCGTCCGTCGGCGTTAATGGCCTGACGGACGGAATCGGTCAGGCGTCGCATTTCGCGCGAATAAATGGCGCTTCTTGCGGTCCTCCGATGTGCGTTGGGCACCCGCGTGGAACTTAGTTACTCGCAGACTGTGACTAAGGCATCGCTTCGGTGCGTGGCGCCGTCCGGGCAACGCGGTGCGCGCGCTGCACGGAGCGTGTCCGAGGGGGCGCCCGAACGGGCCTGTCCGTCCGGGCCTGCCCTGCTCGTCGGCCTCAGCCCGCCTTCTTCGCCCAGGCGCTGCACCAGCCCTTGCCGGCGACCTGCTTGCCCGCGAAGAGCGGACACCCGC
>CAIUGQ010000691.1 GCA_903898725.1 uncultured Burkholderiales bacterium
CGCGGGCGGCGGCCCCGGGGTCTGCGGCCGTCGCGGCCGCGTCGGCCCAGGCGGTCGCCGAGGCTGGGGGCGCGGCGTCCGGCACCGCGGTGTCCGGCACGGTGGCCCACGGTACCGCCCCTGCGGCTCGGCGGACCGTGCTCGGCCCGCGGCTGCGCGCCCACGAGGCCCGCATCGTCGCCGGCTTTCCCCCAGCGGTGCACGAGGTGCTGCGCGCCGGGGTCCTGCGGCTGGCCGACTGGCAGGACGAGGCCTGGGCGGCGGACTACCTGTCGCGTCTGGAGTCGATGCCGGCGCTGCAGGCCGAGGTGGCCGGGGAGCCGGCGCACGCGCTGCTGTCCGAGACCGCACGCCACCTCGCGCTGTGGATGTCGTACGAGGACACGGTGCGGGTCGCCGACCTCAAGACCCGCCGCAGCCGCTTCGAGCGGGTCGCCGCCGAGGTCCGGCTGGCCGACGGCCAGCAGCTCGAGATCGGCGAGTTCCTGCATCCCCGCGTCGAGGAGATCGCCGACACGCTGCCGGCCGCGCTCGGACGCCGGCTGCTCGCGAGTCCCGGCCTGCGGGCCTTCGTGGGCCGCTTCACGCGCCAGGGCCGCGTCGTGAAGACCAGCACCGTGCGTGGCTTCCTGCTGCTGTACGGCGTCGCCGCGATGCGCGGCCTGCGGCGCCGCTCGCTGCGCTTCGAGATCGAGGGCGCACGCATCGGTGCCTGGCTCGCGCGCGTCGCGGCCTGTGCCGCCCGCGACCCGGCGCTCGCGCTCGAGATCGCCCGCTGCCAGCGCCTGGTCAAGGGCTATGGCGACACGCATGCACGCGGCTGGCACAACTTCGAGCGGCTGATGCTCGCGCTCGATCGACTGCCGCCCGGCGTGATGACGGGCGACGGGCTGCGCGCGCTGCGCGATGCCGCGCTGTCCGACGAGGGCGGTGCCGCGCTGTCGGCCGCGCTGGCCCGCCTCGACGCCGGCGCGCGCGCCGGCTGAGCCCCGCGTCCACGCACCGAACGGGAGGACCCACGATGGATTCGAGCCCCGCAGCCGCCACCCGAGGCGGGTCCGACCGCGGCCCGCGGCCGGGCCGCTACCGCGACGACCCGGCCGCGCTGCGCGCGCTGGTGCGCGACGACGCGGTGCACCGCGACGTCTACCTCGACCAGGAGGTGTTCGAGCTCGAGATGGAGCGGCTCTGGTCGCGGACCTGGATCTACGTCGGCCACGACAGCCAGGTCCCGAACCCGGGTGACTACGTTACCGCCGACCTCGCCGGCCGCCCGGTGATGATGGTCCGCGGCGACGACGGCGCGGTGCGCGTGCTGATGAACCGCTGCGCGCACAAGGGCGCGAAGCTGGTGAGCGCACCCGCGGGCAATGTCGGCCGCTTCTTCCGCTGCCCGTACCACGCCTGGGCCTACGACCTCGACGGCGCCGTCCGCGCGATCCCGCTCAAGGGCGGCTACGAGGGCACCGGCTTCGCGCAGTCGGCGGCCAGCGGCGGACTGACCGCGGTGCGCCACACGGTGAACTACCGCGGCTTCGTGTTCAGCCGGCTGTCCGAGACCGGGCCCGACTTCGAGTCGTACTTCGGCGCCTCGCTCACCTCGATCGACAACCTGGTCGATCGCTCGCCCGAGGGGCGTCTCGAGGTCGCCGGCGGCGTGCTGCGCTACGACCACGACTGCAACTGGAAGATGTTCGTCGAGAACCTGAACGACACGATGCACCCGATGGTGGCGCACGAGTCGTCGGCGGGCACCGCCAAGAAGCTGTGGGCCGACAAGCCCGCCGACGCGCCGCGTCCGATGGCGATCGAGCAGTTCGTGCCCTTCGCGTCGAGCTACGAGTTCTTCGACGGCATGGGCGTGCGGGTCTTCGACCACGGCCATGGCTACACCGGCGTGCACGGCTCGATCCACTCGAAGTACGCGCAGGTGCCCGAGTACGAGGCGTCGATGGTGGCGGCCTACGGCGAAGCGCGCGCGCACGCGATCCTCGGCGAGGTCCGGCACAACACCGTGTACTACCCGAGCCTGACGATCAAGGGCGCGATCCAGGCGATCCGCGTCGCGCGGCCGATCGCCCCCGACCGCACGATCATCGAGTCGTGGACCTTCCGGCTGGTCGGCGCCCCCGAGGCGCTGCTGCGCCGGACGATGATGTATTCGCGGCTCATCAACTCGCCGATGTCGGTCGTGGGCCATGACGACCTGCACTGCTACCGGGCGATCCAGGAGGGCCTCGAGGCCTCGGGCAATCCGTGGATCAGCCTGCACCGCGACTTCGATCCCGCCGAGCTCGCCGGCGGCGACCGGACCGTCAAGGGCACGAGCGAGGTGTCGATGCGCAACCAGTTCCGGGCGTGGGCGCGCCACATGACGCCGGACGCGACCGCAGAGGCGGGGCAATGACAGCAGGGGAGAGCGCATGACGCCGACCGTGGAGGACCTCGCACGCCTCGTGTACCTCGAGGCGCGGCTGATCGACGAGCGTCGCTTCGACGCGTGGTACGCGCTGTACGCCGACGATGCCTACTACTGGGTGCCGCTGGTGCCCGATCAGGTCGACGGCGAGAACCATACCTCGCTGATGTACGAGGACAAGCTGCTGCTGCGGCTGCGCATCGAGCGCTTCGGCAATCCGCGCTCGTACTCGCTGCATCCGCAGGTGCGCTGCCTGCACGTGCTGCAGCAGCCCGAGCTCGAGTCGACCGAGACCGACGCCGCGTCCGGTGACACGCGCTGGACGATGCGCACCAACGAGCTCTACGTCGAGACGCAG
>CAIUGQ010000692.1 GCA_903898725.1 uncultured Burkholderiales bacterium
CGGCCGCGGCATCGGCAGCGGCGCTGCGGGCACCGTCGGACGGGCCCCGGGCGGGCTCGGCGCCGGCACGGATCGCCTCCTCGAGCATCCGCGGGCCGACTTCGTCGCGCCCGACCGCGACGAACAGGTCGTCCGGGCGCGGAAAGCCCAGCCGGCGGGCGAGTTCCTCGTGGGCGAGCGCGGTACGCCCCTCGCGCTGGAGCATCCGCTCGACCTTGTCACGGCCGGCAGAGACGTCGTGGTCGAGCTCGAGCGCGTTGAACCACTGGCGGACCTTGGCCCGGGCCCGCGGGCTGCGGACGTATCCGAGCTGCATGTTCAGCCAGTCGCGCGACGGCCCCTCCGAGCCGCTGCCGGCACGGACCGCGACGATCTCCACCGTCTGCCCGTTGCGCAGCACCGTGTTCAGCGGAACCATGACCCCGTCCACCCGCGCACCGCGACACCGGTGACCGAGCAGCGTGTGCACGTGATAGGCGAAGTCGACCGGCGTCGAGCCACCGGGCAGCTCCACCACCCGCGCCTGCGGCGTCAGCAGGTAGATGCGGTCGGCGTCGTCGCCGGTGCCGGTGGCGATGCGCCCGCCGAGCGTCGCACCGACCTCCTGCTGCCACCTCAGCAGCTGGCGCATCCATTCGACGCGCTCGTCCTGCGCACCTGCGGTCCGGCCCGCGTCGGCCGCACGACCGCGCGGTCGACGGGCCGCGCCCGGCGCGGCGCCGCCGGCGGGCGCGACCGACGCTTCCTTGTAGCGCCAGTGCGAGGCGATGCCGAACTCGGCGTGCCGATGCATCTCGCGCGTGCGGATCTGCACCTCGAGGGGCCGCCCGTCCTCGGCGGTGACGACCGTGTGCAACGACTGGTAGCCGTTGGCCTTCGGCCTCGAGATGTAGTCGTCGAACTCGCGCGGGATCGGCGGCCAGATCTGGTGGACGATGCCGAGCACCGCGTAACAGTCCTTGACGTCGTCGACCAGCACCCGGAACGCACGCAGGTCCTGGACCTCCGAGAACGACAGGCCCTTGGTCCGCATCTTGTTGTAGATGCTGTGGATATGCTTGGGCCGGCCGGTGACCTCCGCGGCGACGCCCTGGGCACGCAGTTCCTCGCGCAGGCGTCCGACCGCGGCGCGCACGAAGCCCTCGCGCTCGACACGGCGCTCCTCGAGCTGACGCGCGATGCTCTTGTAGAGGTCCGGCTCGAGGAAGCGGAACGCCAGGTCCTCGAGCTCCCACTTGAGCTGGCCCAGGCCCAGCCGATTGGCGAGCGGCGCGAGGACCTCCAGCGTCTCGTGGGCGATGCCGGCCTCGGGTGCGCGCCGGGCCTCGGCATGCCAGCGCAGCGACTGCAGCCGCGAGGCGAGCCGGATCAGCACCACCCGGATGTCGCTCGCCATCGCCAGCGTCATGCGGCGCAACGTCTCGAGCTGACCGCCGGAACTCGACTCGTTCGCGCGCAGCGTCAGGTCCTTCAGGCGCAGCAGCTGGCGCATGCCATCGACCAGCGTGCCGACCTCGTCGCCCCAGCGCCCGGCGATCTCGTCGAGCGGCACCGCATCGCCCACGCCGAACAGCACGGCCGCGAGCCGGGTGGGCTCGTCGACGTTCAGGGCCTCGAGGATGGCCAGCGTGCCGCGTGCGTGGGCGACGATCGCCTCGCCGCTGCCCCCGCGTGCGTCACCCAGCCGCAGCGTGGCCAGGTCCAGCGCCCGCAGCACGGCCTCGCCGTCCGTCGGAGGGACGGCGCCGGGGTGCGCCGGGTCGGCGGCGTCGGGGGGGGAAGCGGGTGTAGCCATAGCGGCGACTCGGGCCCTCGGGGGGCCGGCGCGGGATCATGGGCATTATAGGGGGGCGTCCTCCCGCACCACGGGTGCCCCACCCCACCCTGCCCCGCCCCGCCTCCCGCACCGGCCCATCCGATGATCTGGCCCCTCGGCCCCCGCCGCCCCCTCGCGATCGATGCCAGCGCCTGGCAGGCGCTGACCGAGTCGCTGCCCTACCTGCGCGGGCTCGACGACACGCAGGTCGCGCGGATGCGTACGCTGATCGCGGGCTTCCTGTCGAGCAAGACCTTCAGCGGTGCCCACGGGCTGGAGCCCGACGATGCGATGCGACTGACGATCGCCGCGCAGGCCTGCCTGCCGGTGCTGCACATCGGCCTCGATCCCTATGACGACTTCGTCGAGATCGTCGTCTATCCGTCGGCCTTCGCCGTGCGCCGCAAGGTGACCGACGACGACGGCCTGGTCCACGAGTACGACGACGTGCTCGCCGGCGAGGCGATGGACGGGGGACCCGTCGTGCTCTCGTGGGACGACGTGGCCGGCCCTGGGCGAGCCCCGGCCGCGAACGTCGTGATCCACGAGTTCGCCCACAAGCTCGACATGGCCGACGGCGACGCGGACGGCTGTCCGCCGATGCCGCGTGCGGCCCGAACCCGCTGGCTGGAGACGCTGCACGCCGCCTACGACGACTTCGTCGATGCGCTGGACGCGCTCGAGGCCGCGCTGCCTGGCGACGTCGACCCGGAGAGCGAGGCGGCGGACGCCTGGTACGCGGATCTGCCGCTCGACCCCTATGCCGCGACCGACGAGGCCGAGTTCTTCGCGGTGGCCGCCGAGGCGTTCTTCGTCGAGCCGCAGCCCCTCGCACAGGCCTTCCCGGATCTCTATCGGCGCTTCGTCGAGTACTTCGGCCGCGACCCGATGGCCACCGGCCACGCCGCGGACTGACGTCCTCCCGCCACGGATCGGGCCGGCGGGCCGGTGCGGGCGGCCGATCGTGCGGTAGTTCCTTCGGGCGGAACGGGGGCTCAGGTGACGATCGCCCCGCCATGATCCGCTTCTTCAATCACTATCTGTCGGTCCGACTCCTGCTCCTCACGGGGCTGGAGGCCATCGTCCTGTTCCAGTCGGTGGTGGTCGGCTTCGAGCTGCGGATGGCCGAGCCGATCGGTCAGTCGCCGCTGCTCGAGGCCGCGGCGTTCACCTTCGTGATGCTGATGGCGATGTCGGCGCTCGGGCTGTATCAGTCCCATGCCGAGCCGTTCCGCAGGACCGTCCACCGGGTGCTGATCGCCTACGGCCTGTCGCTCCTGGTCATCAGCACCGTCTTCTACCTGGTCCCGGAGACCTACATCGGCCGCGGCGTGCTCGCCTGGAGCACGCTCCTCGCGCTGTGCAGCGTGCTGCTGATCCGGGTCGTCTTCTTTCGGCTCACCGACGTCGGCCTGCCGAAGCGACGCGTCATGGTGCTCGGCAACGGGCCCGAGGCCGAGCAGGTGATCGAGCACCTGCACCAGTCGACGATGCGCCACTCGGTCCAGTACGCCGGGCTGTACCCGGTGATGGCCGACCGCGATGCCGAAGGCCGCGAGCGCAACCTGAACCACGACGCGCTGGTGCGCACCGTCGGCGAGCTCAAGGTCTCCGAGGTGGTGGTCGCTGTCCGCGAGCGCCGCGGTGGCGTGCTGCCGCTGCGCCAGCTCCTCGACTGCAAGCTGCGCGGCGTGCGGGTCATGGACCTGCAGTCGTTCTACGAGCGCGAGCAGGGCGTGCTTCGCATCGACAACATGCGCGCGAGCTGGATGATCTTCGGCGACGGCTTCGATCAGGGCCTCGCGCGGGACGTCGTCAAGCGGCTCTTCGACCTGCTGACGAGCCTGGTGCTGCTGATGGTCACGCTGCCGGTGATCGTGCTGGCGATGCTCGCGGTCGCCCTCGAGAGCCGCGGCGGCGTCTTCTACCGCCAGGAGCGGGTCGGCGAGGCCGGCCGTCGCTTCCGGATCGTCAAGCTGCGCACGATGCGCGTCGACGCCGAGGCCGACGGCACGCCGCGCTGGGCCGGGATCAACGACTCGCGCATCACCCGGGTGGGCGCGTTCCTGCGCAAGACGCGCATCGACGAGCTGCCGCAGCTCTGGAACGTGTTCGCGGGCCACATGAGCTTCGTCGGACCGCGGCCGGAGCGGCCGTTCTTCGTCGAGCAGCTGACCGAGAAGATCCCGTTCTACCAGGTGCGTCATTCGGTCAAGCCCGGCATCACCGGCTGGTCGCAGGTCCGTCATCCGTACGGGGCCTCGATCGAGGACGGCCTGCTCAAGCTGCAGTACGACCTGTACTACGTGAAGAACCATTCGCTGTTCCTGGACCTGCTGATCCTCGTCGAAACGCTGCAGGTCGTGGTGCTGGGCAAGGGAGCACGCTGATCGCACCGCCGCTGGTCGGCTTCGCCGGGTACGCGCTCGCCGCGGCCGCGTGGCTGGGGCTGGCGGCGCTGCTGGGCGCCCGCGGCGCAGGCCTCGGCGCAGGCCGATGGCTGCTCGCGGCCGCCGCCGTCGAAGCCGGCTGGGCCCTCTCGA
>CAIUGQ010000693.1 GCA_903898725.1 uncultured Burkholderiales bacterium
CCCGGCTTCAAGCCGCGCGCGCAGTGGGTCGCCGAGATGCGCGAGCGCATGCGCAGGGGCTGAGGTGGACTGCGACGTCGCGATCCTCGGCTGCGGCCCTGTTGGCGCCACGCTGGCCAACCAGCTCGGCGCGGCCGGCCTCGACGTGGTGGTGATCGAGCGCGATGCGCGGGTGTTCCCGCTGCCGCGCGCGATCCACTTCGACGGCGAGACGATGCGGGTGTTCCAGTCGCTCGGGCTGCGCGCCGAGGTCGAGTCGATCTCGCGCCCGGGCACCAAGGGCATGCACTTCGTCAACGCCGAGGACCGCGTGCTGATGGTGCGCGCGGGCACGGCGGCGGAAGGGCCGCAGGGTGGCGCGAACAACCACTACTTCCACCAGCCCGAGCTCGAGCAGGTGCTGCGCGACGGGCTCGGTCGCTATCCGAACGTTCGGCTGCTGGCCGGGCGCGAGGCGATGGCCATCGACGAGGACGGCGACGGCGTGCGCATCGCGCTCGACGGCGAGCCGCCCGAGGTCCGCGCCCGCTGGCTGGTCGGCTGCGACGGCGGCCGCTCGATGGTCCGCCGTGCGATCGGGTCGACGAACGAGGACCTCGGCCTGCACCAGCCCTGGCTGGTGTTCGACGCGATCCTCGAGCGCGAGCTCGACCTGCCCGACCACACGGTGCAGCGCTGCGACCCCGCGCGCCCGATGACGATGTGCTGCGTCACCGGGCAGCGCCGGCGCTGGGAGATCATGCTGATGCCGGGCGACGACCCCGAGGCGATCGCGCGGCCCGAGAACGTCTGGCCGCTGATCTCGCGCTGGGTCACGCCGGCCGACGCGCGCCTCGAGCGCAGCGCGGTCTACACCTTCCATTCGGTGATCGCGCACGGCTGGCGCCGGGGCCGGCTGCTGATCGCCGGCGACGCCGCGCACCAGACGCCGCCCTTCCTCGGCCAAGGCCTGTGCGCCGGCATCCGCGACTGCGCCAACCTCGCCTGGAAGCTCGTGCGCGTGGCGCGCGGCACCGCGCCCGAGTCGCTGCTCGACACCTACGAGCCCGAGCGCCGGCCGCACGTGTTGGCCTTCATCGAGCTGGCGGTGCGGCTGGGCGCGGTGATCCAGGCGACCGATCCGGCGGTGGCGGCCGAGCGCGACGCGCGCTTCCTGCAGGGCGAGGCGCAGGTCTTCGAGTACCCGCAGCCGGGGCTCGGGCCGGGGCAACACGCGGGCGGGTTCGGCGGCGTGCTGTTCCCGCAGCCGCGCCTGCCCGACGGGCGCCGCCTCGACGAGGCGCTGGGCAATGCGTATGCGGTGCTGGGCGAGGCCGCCACGATCGATGCGGCCGATGCGGCCACGCGCGAGCGCTGGCGGGCGGCGGGAGCGGTCGTGCTGCGTGACCCGGGCGAGGCGGTGGCGGCCTGGTGGCGCACGCGGGGCCTGTCGGCGGTCGTGCTGCGCCCCGATCGCTACCTGCTGGGCGCGGCGCGCGATGCACACGAGCTCGCGTCGGTCAGCGCGCTGATGGCCTGACGACCGTGTCGAGCCTCGTGCGCATGCTCTCCGTGCTCGACCTCTTCACCGAGGCCGAGCCCGCGTGGACACCCGACGCGATCGCGCAGCGCCTCGCGTGCTCGCTGCCGACCGCGTACCGCTACGTGCGCGCGCTGATGCAGGCGGGGCTGCTGCGCCGCGCGGCCGCCGGCACCTACGTGCTCGGCACGCGGCTGGCCGAGCTCGACTTCCAGATGCGCCGCACCGATCCGCTGCTGCGCGACGGCGACGCCGCGCTGCGCGCGCTCTGCGAGGACACCGGCTGCGACGTCGTCGTCGCCGAGGTGCTGGGCGACCGGCTGATCACCGTGCAGCAGCTCCACGGCTCGGAGGGCGTCTCGGCGAGCTTCGGCCGGGGCCGGCGCATGCCGCCGTTCAGAGGGATGCTGTCGAAGACGCTGCTCGCGTGGCTGCCTCGGCCGGCGCTGCGCCGGCTCTATGCGGCCCACCTCGACGAGGCGGCGGGCGAGCCCTTCGCCCGGGACTTCGACACGCTGGTCGCGAACCTGAAGTCGATCCGCGCGCAGGGATGGTCGAGCTCGGCGGGCGAGCTCGACCCCGGACTCGCCGGCATCGCGGTGCCGATCATGCGCCCCGACGAAGGCGGCACGGCCGCGCTCGGGGTGATCCTGTCGAAGCGTCGCTTCGCGACCACCGACGTCGCAGCGATGGGGCGACGGCTGCGGGCGACGGCCGACGAGGTGGCGCGGGCGATGCAGGCGCGCGCAGCGGGCTGAGTCAGGCTGCCGCGAACACGCGCCCGCCCTGCACCGTCCCCCAGACCCGAACGTCCTTCAGGCGCTCGGGCTCGACAGCGGTCGGATCCTCCTCCAGCACGCAGAAATCCGCCCGTTTCCCGCACTCGATCGACCCCACCTCCCCGTCCAGCCCCAGCGTCCAGGCGGCCCCCAGCGTGATCGCATGCAGTGCGTCCGCCACCGGGATGCACTCGTGCGCCCCCAGCACGTGACCACTCGCGGTCAGCCGATTCACCGCGCACCACGCCGTGAACAGCGGCCCCAGCGGCGTGACCGGCGCATCGCAGTGGATCGACATCGGCACGCCTTCGCGCAGCGCCGTCGCGCACGCGTTCATCCGCTCGGCCCGCTCGGGCCCCATGGTGATCGCGCGATGCTGGTCGCCCCAGTAGAAGTGGTGGTTGGCGAAGAGGTTCACGCCCATGCCCAGCGCCTTCGTCCGCCGCAGCTGCGCGGCACTCGCCAGCTGCACGTGCTGCAGCATGAAGCGATGGTCAGCGCGCGGCGCGGCCTGCAGCGCGGCCGCCATGCAGTCCAGCGCGAGCTCGATGGCCTCGTCGCCATTGGTGTGGGTGTGCACCTGCACGCCGGCCTTCAGTGCCTCGGTGTAGCAGGTGCGGATGGCCTCGGGCGCCGCGTACCACAGGCCGTTGGGCGCGCCGTTGAAGTAGCCCGGCCACTGCACGCGGGCCGAGAAGCCCTGGATGCTGCCGTCGGCGGTGACCTTGATGGCGCCGAGCCGCAGCATGTCGGTGCTGTGCTCGCGCAACGAGACGGCTCGCTCCACCACCGCGCCCGGCGGCTTGCCCGACATCCGCAGCGCTGGCACCAGCCGCAGCGGGAAGTCGGCCTCGCCGGTGATGCGCAGCATCGTCTCCACCTCGTCGTCCACCAGCGCGGCGGCCAGGTCGGTGGCGGTGGTCACGCCGGCCTGCACGGCCAGCCGCCCGTAGGCGCGGATGCCGGGCTCGTCCGCGTACAGGAATCCGCGCGGCAGGCCCAGCGACGGGAACAGCAGCGCCATCATCTCGGGGCCCTTCATCTCGCCCTTCGGCAGGCGGTCCGCACCCAGCGGCACGCCGGGATGGTCCACGCCCTCGCGCAGCAGGCCCGCGGCCTTCAGCACCACGCTGTTCACGTTCAGGATGTGGCCGCTGCCGTGGAGCACGCCGATGGCGCGGGCCTCGCTCACGCGATCCAGGTCCTGGCGCGTGCAGCGGGCGCCGCCGAAGTAGATCGGGTCGAAGCCCCAGCCCAGCACCGGGCCGTCGTGCCCGGCCGCGGCCTGCGCGAGCGTCGCCACGACGGCGTCCATCGACTTCAGGCCCGGTCGCAGCACGCCGTCGGGGTCGCGTGCGTCGAACCACCCGCAGTAGACGAAGCGCCACATGAACCCGGCCATGATGTGGCTGTGCCCCTCGACGAAGCCGGGCATCAGCACCTGGTCGGCGAAGCGCGTGTCCAGCACGTGCGGGCCCCAGCCGCGCACGTCGTCGAGCGCGCCCACGCCCAGGATCCGGCCGTCGCGCACGGCCACGTGCGTGGCCTCGGGACGGCTCGGGTTCATCGTGACGATCTTGCGCGCGGCGTAGACCGTGGTGGGGGCAGGGGTCGCGGTCATGGGGTGTCGGCCAGGTCCCGAGGCGTCAGGTGTTCAGCGGCCAGATCGTTCGCCGCGCCTTCACGTACGGCAGCGAGCGCAGATCGCTCGTCACCGAGCCGGGCGAATCGACGTGGATCACCCGCGCCGCGATCGGGCCGTATTCGGCCATGAAATGCTGCTGCGACTTCACGACAACGATGTGCTTCGACTTCGGGTCGCAGCCGATCCCGGTGAACAGGTCGACGCCCATCGCCTGCTGCCGCTGGCTGATGACGACCACGTCGATGCCGGGCTCCACGCGCAGCAATGCGCAGTCGCCCAGCGCCATCGGCGTGCCGGCGAGGCCGGTCATGCGCATGCGCCGTCGCAGCGCGAGCACCGTGACGCGCGCATCCAGCGGCTCGCCCGACATCGGCCCGGTCTTGCCGCCCAGGCGCATCGACAGGCGAGCGCCTTCGCCCGCCTCGAAGGCGATCTGTACCGCCATCGGGTCCCACAGCGGGCCCAGCGCGGCGTCGGTGAGGCCACGCTCGACCATCCGACGCAGCACGAAGGTGGCGTCGCCCGCGCCGCCGCCGCCAGGGTTGTCGGCGCCGTCGGCGAGCACCACCGGCCCGGCGGGCTCGGCGAGCGCGGCGTCCAGCGCAGCGTCGATGTCGAGCATCGTCGAGCCGAGCTGCTCCCGCAGCGCGTAGAGCTCGTCGGCGAGCGTGCGGGCGAGGCGCTGCCCGGCGCTCGCATCCCCGTCGGTGTAGACCAGCACGCGCGAGCCCATCTCGGGCACGTCGCCCCACGGGAAGCCCTGCGTGACCGAGATCGACAGCACGCCGTCCTGGCCTTCCATCGCCTGGATCCGGTCGATGAAGCCGCGCGCCGGCTGCCGGGTGGTGTGCATCATGAACACCGCGCCGACGTCGGCCACCGCGGCCACCGGGCGCAGCCGCCCCTCGGCCTTGCCCACGCACAGGTCCACCAGTTCGTGCGCGCGCTCGAGGATGTCGGTGTGCGGGTACTCCTTGAAGGCCACCAGCACGTCCGCCATCGACACCTTCGCGGGCGTCAGGTGGTTGTGCGGGTCCAGCTCTGCGCCCACCACGACGTCGGGGCCGACGATCTCGCGCACCTTCGTCAGCAGCTCGCCCTCGCAGTCGTCGCAGCCGTCGGCCACCATCGCGCCGTGCAGGCCGAGCAGCACCACGTCCACCGGCATCGCCGCGCGCAGATCCGCCAGCAGCTCGTCGCGCAGCGTGGTCCACGCCTCGCGGGTCGTGATGCCGCTGGGCTGCGCGGCGGCGACCATGCCCTCGATCACCGTCCAGCCCCGTTCGGGCGCGCGCAGGCGCAGCGCCCACAGCGGGGCGCCGAAGAAGGTCATGTGGTCGGGATGCGTGCCGGCCGCGTGGTAGCCCCGCTCGCGGTAGGAGGCGAGGCCGGTGGGCAGCGGCGCGAAGGTGTTGGTCTCGGTGGCCAGTGAAGCCGTGAAGATGCGCAAGCGATGACCTCCCGGTGTGTCTGCGCTGTGCGCCAGGCGGCCGGTCGAGAGGCGTCCTGCGCGAGGGCAGGGTCGGATCTTCCCGGCAGGCTGTCAAATCGAAGACGGCGATCACACTCCGGTTCACCGTCACCGGTCCGACGAAGACCTCAACGCAGCCCCAGGTGACGGCTGAAGAAGTCCACGATGCGGGCGTCTACCTTGGGCAGCTCGGTGGCCCGATCAAAGCCGGGCGGGTCGTTCAACAGCCGCGCCTCCAGGCCCTGAAGCCCCGGCGGCAAGGGCGACAAGCCGATCGAGTGGCCGCCTTGCGGCAGGCGGGCCAGCAGTTCGCACGTCTGGCACGCGGCCAGCACACGTTCGCCGTGCCAGCGCGGCGTCAGCCAGCGGTCCTGGCCCGACAGCACCAGGCCCAGCGGTACACGGGGCCGTTCCAGGCTTCGCATGTCGAAGTCCGCCGCGGCTGGGACGGCCGACACGGCGGCGGCGATGCGTGGGTCGTGGTGGGTGCGGGGCCGGTCGTCGTCGAAGTGCCAGTTCAGCACCTGGCGGGCCACGCGCAGCTTCACGCTGTCCAGCCAGTCACCGCGCAACTGGGTGGCCAGGCCCACGCAGGCGTTGAAGTCCTGCGCGATGTGCACCTCGCAATGGCGGCGAAAGTTTCCGGGTGACCAGGCACCGCCGGCCAGCGACAGCGCGGTGTGCCCGCCGGCCGACTGGCCATAGACCCCCACCCGGTCCAGCTGCAGCGTGTCGGCCAGCCGGGGCAGCGCTGCCACGGCGTCGATGGCGGCCGATACTTCAGCCGGCCGGCGTTCCCAGCTCTGCGGGCCCGGTGTGCCGTCGTCCTGGTGGTTGTCGCCCTTGTGCAGCGGTATGGCGACGACAAAACCCGCCTGCACCAAGCGCCGCGCCAGGTCCATGTGCACCCAGGGCCCGCCGCCCGAGCCGTGGGAGATCACCACCAGCCTGCCGTTGCCGGGTGTGGCAGCACCGTCCGGCGCCAGCTGAAAGTTGAATGGGCCGCGCTGCACCGGCCGTTCGGGGTCTGCCGAGGGGTAGAACACCGTCAGCGGCGCGGCCTCTTGGCTGGTCGTCACGGTCAACCAGCCCACCGCCCGGGGAGGACTGGCCGGCGCCGCAGTCTCCCCCTGCACTGGGGGGCGGGGCGAGGTGTGCGCCACCGGCTGGGCTTGCGCGCTGCAGCCGATCAAGGAAGCGGCCAGGCAGGCGAGCAGCGCCAGCAGGCCCCCTGTGCGGATGTGAACGTTCATGGGCTGTGCTCCAGAAGCCCAAGGCATGGATGGGCCTCGGATGCCACACAGCCTGGCCGCAGCCCGCCGGGCTGTCGCACCGAAAACGTTCGGGTCCAGCTTTCGGCTGGTCGATTTCAGGAATCGGCCAGCTTGTGTCGCCGGTAGTCGGTGGGGGTCACGCCCGTCGCGGCCTTGAAGGCCCGGTTGAACGGGCCGATGGACTGGAAGCCGGCGTCCAGCGCAATGCTCAGGACAGGCAGGTGGCGCAACGCCGGGTCGGCCAGCGCCTTGCAGGCCTGCTCCAGACGCAAGCCGTTGACGTAGGCGTTGAAGTTTCGGTGGCCCAGCCGTTGGTTGATGACCCGGCGCAGACGGTATTCCGGCACTCGCAGCCGCGCGGCCAGCGTGGCCACGCTGAGCCCCTCTTCCCGGTACACCTGCGCGTCTTCCATCAGGCGCTGCAAGGCCTGGGCGACCCGTTCGTCTTCGGGGTCGGTCGTGCTGTCCGGAGCAGCCTTCGCACTTGGCACACGGGCAAGGGCAGGGGTGGCAGTGACCGCCGCCGACCCCGGCGTGGCCGATGAAGGCGCGTCAGTCGACTCGACGGCAGCCGCCGATGTGACGGGAGCGGACTGCAGCGATGTCACGGCAGGCGCTGAAGTCACGCCTTGCACGAATGGCGCCGACGGAAACAGATCTTCTGCGCTGACCCGCAAGACACGCCAGGCCGAGGGCAGCACCGTCAACACCAGCAACACGGTGTCCGCGAAGGCCACCCAGGCCGAAAAACGGCCATGGGGTGAGCCAAGGCGTGCCAGCAATGACAGGACGGTGTACGCCACCCCCGCCGTCACCGCGTAGCTGCGCAGG